>JAGHTK010000022.1 GCA_018065435.1 Candidatus Alistipes equi | reverse complement strand
TGCGGAAATAATAATTTTTTAATAGTTTCCGCAGATTATCCGAGTGTATATATTCTAAAAAAGTCGTATATTTGCATCGTAACACCCAGAGCGTCCCTGTCTTAGACACACATCTGGGTTAATGCTTTTATGAGGTGTCCTCTATTGATGACTTTGCGAATATACTAAAAAATCACGCTTGATTGTCCTTGGGGAGAAAAGACATCGCTTTTAATACTTTCGTCTCGAAGTCGTTCTTCTTGGCTTTCTTTATATCCTTCGGTTCTTCCAAATTCATGGCCTTGAAAAGAGAGCGACACCATTCGTTGAACGTTGTTTTCTGTGTATTCTGGTATTTTCTGTCACAGAGGATTGTGGCAACCTGGATAAAGTCTTTATCAGAGAAGCATGTTTCGCTCTTGGAACCTTTGCGGTAGAGTTTCAGTATCTTGTCAAGGACATTGATCAGTTCGTCAAAAACTGTATTTCCTCTCTCTCCGTAAGGCATATCCATCCTTCTGGTGTTCAAATATGCTCTGAGCCAGATCAAAATAATTTTTCTGGTTCGCTCTAAATTCTCTGCTGCTTACTACCATAGGGACTAAATTTTTCTGCAAAATAATGAATAATTTAATGTACCATTATGGTATACATAATTTATATAACGAGTCAGCGTGTAATGTATTCCAAATACCAGATATACCTAAGTCGCCTAATGATGTATGTTTCTGGTGGCTAAACAATGGAATTTCAGCCGAAAGTCGCAATAATTTCCATATGCAAGTCCTTTCCCTTTGGCAGAACAAGCGGAAAGGACTAATTTTGCATTTCGTATTGAAAATCAGCAGATATGATAGATAGAGCAAACGACACATATATCGACTGGCTCTGCTATTGGAATCCGAAAAACAATGTGATTGAGTTGAAAACCCAGAACGTATTATGCCTGAGCAACGAACCCATAAGTGAAGTCAATTATGGCGACGGCGGCTTCAGTGAAGAATAATAATCATTCAGAAATAACAGAACAACCATATAAGAAGAACACTTATTCCTATGATGTGCATGACCGTGGCTCTCATGCTCGCGACATCATGCAACAAGATTGAGGAGAACACCATTTCTGTTGAAGGGAATGGAAGGACCGCGATCACGGCAGTGGCCAAAGCTATTGGCGCAGGCACCAAGGCCCACAACCAATACAGCTATGATGTGCTTTGGGACAAGGGCGACAAAATATCTGTCACTGGCGTACGAAAGGCCAACACATTCACGGGCTTAGACGAAAGTGCCGGCACAAACAAAGGCAAGTTTATAGAGGACACTCCTCATATGGTATCAAAGGCGACATCGAAGCCTTCTATCCAGACGGTTTGCATACGGAAAGCGATGATTATGTATGGCCCGCAATCCAGACCAACAATCAGGTGGCTCCGATGTATGCAAAGCAGACCATAACCGGTGCCGAGGGAGAGATTGTCAACTTCTCCTGCCTCGGAGCCATGCTTCAGATTGTGTTCAATACTACCGTGCCGAATATAGTTCTCAAATCAATCGAAATCAAGGATGAGACAAAGCCTTTGAGTGGCAAGTTCACAGTTGATAATGAAGGAAAAGCCGTAATCTCGGCTGACAATGCTGCCGCAATAACGCTGGATCTCGGAGAGAATGGAAAGATACTCGGGAAGGGGGCCAATTACTTCTATATTGCCATCCCTGTCGGGAAATATGAAGATCTCACCCTGACATTCACCGGCACCGACAAAGGCACATTCGTGATGACGGGAGGCAAGTTGGACATACAGCACAACACAGTCGGCAGGCTTACCCTTACAGGGAACAAATATCATTTCCATACGATTCCGGGAGTATTTACGGTGAGCTCGGGGACGGATGGGACAGAAGGGACAGCCGATGACGTGAAGGTACAATTCTCGCCCGGCAACCTCCGCTATACCATTGCGACGCAGATATGGAGTTTCTTTCCTAGCCAGTACGACTGCGGACCCGCCACTTACGCGGATGGACACGACAAGGAGATATCGCTGTTCACCTGGGGATATGGATGGTGGTCAATGATACCGGATACTAAGGAAACGCTGACATTTGCAACGGAAGCGGGAAAGTCTCAGAAGAATTTCAGCCCCTCTAATGACTGGGGCGGCCGCCTGCAGGATGAAAGAACCTGGAGGACTCTCACCCTGGATGAGTGGAAATATATTATCGAGGGCAGGACGGATTATAAAAAGAAAATGGCTCATGCAACCGTATGCGAAGTCCACGGGCTCATAATTCTACCCGATTCCTTCGAAGACCCGTGCACAAATGTGGGCCAAAAAGCGTTCGTTCCACTTGCTGAGGAGACTAATGTAGTTAACAATGATGTCTACAAAAATAACATATACGCATCCGTCGGCGACTGGACCGCTATGGAACTCGCCGGTGCAGCGTTCCTTCCATTGACCGGTATGCGCACAGGCGATACCATTGAATGGTATGCAGAATCCGGCGACTACTGGACATCTACCGCACAGCAAGTGGTAGAAAATCATCATTTCCGGCCAACACGCCTTCATTTCAATACGGGTAACCCCGGCATGCCCATCGATTCCGGTAATTCTGCTTTCGCTGTGCGACTCGTCACAGATGTGAAATAAAACAGATATTCCAAACATCAAGCAGCCGTGTATCAGTTCAAGATATGTGGCTGTTTTTTATCCTTTGTCGTTAGGCAGAACCCAATCGTTCAATGCCCCTAACTCTATCTGGAGTTCTGGCAGTCTGTGATTTTTGGTACCACTGTTGGTGAGGTTCCTTATTGGACAACAAAACGGAATCCGTTTGTAAATACCTTCGCCTCTGTACCATCATAACTACGTGTTGTCGAACGGCAAGAACGTTGACTTGCGCACCAACTTCCTCCGCGAAGAACTCTATAGGCATGACCATATCCTTTAGGATTCTTTTCAAACTTTGATGGATATCGGCCGAAGAAATCCTCGCACCATTCCCAAACATTTCCGCTCATATCGAAAAGGCCTAGTTCGTTCGGTAGTTTTGTAGCGACCTCATGCGTCGTACCAAGCGAAGTGTCAACGTTCCAAGCGACGCTTTCGAATTCGTTGCTTCCGCTATATATATATCCTCGACTAAGGTTTCCACCTCGAGCAGCAAATTCCCATTCGGCCTCCGTAGGAAGACGGAAATGTAGGCCTGTGGCATTGGATAGCCTATCAAGAAATTCATGAATATCCGCCCAAGAAGCTCGTTCCACAGGATGTTTATCTCCAATACACATACTCGGATTATATCCCATTACGCTTTGCCATAGTTCCTGCGTTACTTCCGTACGTCCAATATAGTAACTAGAAAGTTCCACGTCGTGACATGGGCGTTCTGCATTAAAAGCTCTAAAATCATCATCTTCGGCTCCCATACGAAAAGTTCCACCTTCGACCTTCACAATATCAAATGACACTTTGTTCACAGTAAGAGTCTTCGTTTCCACATTGGAAGGGAAGGTGAAAGACGGCGTTTTTACAACTATATTTTTCTCAGGTGCGAAGTAATGATGGGCATGTCGTCCAACATTTGTAAGTTGATTGTTCTTAAGTCCATATTTTCCTACGCCTTCCATCATAAGAGCTTTCAAGTCCGTAAAATACGACTTATAGATATCACGCGGAAGACAATGCCTTTTATGGCACACCGAGGCTGCCATTCCAACCACTTCACCCATCATAGCCGTCGTTCGCATCACACGCACTGAGCCCAATGCTATGTGAGATACGCTGATATCCCTTCCTGCCATAAAGAGATTCTCAACATCTTTCGTGTAGAGGCATCTATATGGAATGGGAGTAAGAGGCGTTTCACACTGACAGCACACGCTCATAAATTCGCGTCCCGGGAAAAATTTCGTATTCTTTGGATCTGGATAATGCAAATCGATAGTCCACGAAGAGGTAAGTGTAGCATCTTCCGGTACTTTTCCGCTCCAGAAGTCATTTTCAGTCATGATGTAGTCTCCAACCAAACGACGTGATTCCCTTCTTCCGCTGATATATCCCATCCAGTCTATGTTCCTAGTTTTATACTTGTCCTTTACTGAAGAATGGTTTTTCAGATATGACCAGTTGGCAAGAATTGCTAGCATTCCGTAGTCTCGTATGGTCTCACCTTCCTTAATTTGGTCTCGCATCATGCCGTTTTCCCATGTCCATACTCCTCGCGTTACTTCCTGGAAAGATTCTTCGTTGAAAGAAAATCCATAATCAACCTCTGGAAAGGATACCTCCTTACCATAGTCCTTGGAATTCCATTGTATGGAACATCCCAAAGTCATTTGATCTGCCTCCTGCGGGGCACTCGGTTCATTGAAGCGAGACTTAGCCTCGCGGCCCACCATATACTCTGCTCCAGACAGCATTCCTATAGTTCCATCTCCGGTACAATCAGCAAAAAGTGGAGCACTAAATCGGTGTAAGCGTCCATCTTCCGTTCCACGGCCAAGAACTGCAATGATTTTATCACCTCTTTTCTCTACAGCCGAAATATGAATTGGTGAAAAGAGACGTATATTTTCTTCGTTGGCTACAATCTGAACTTTCTTCTCATCACAATAATAAGAAGGATCCATCGCGTTTCCTTTCTTCGTAGGAGCAAATTCTTTCAGAAGATTTCCAAGATTTGGGTAAGGTTCACAATCGATGGAGCCACCCATTTGAACGCGGACTTCGGTAGAATTATTTCCACCAAGAATTTTGCGGTCCTGTATAAGTGCTACTTTAAGACCTAAACGGGCAGCCGCAACAGAAGCACAAATTCCGGAATACCCACCACCGATAACAACAAAATCGAACTCACCCTCGAAGATGGCCTTATTTCTATCTTTGTCCAATGCACATCTAAGCTCCTCCATCTCTTCTTTTGTCGTTTGCGTTTTTTTCAAAGGCTCACTTGAAAGAAGTATTGCATCACACCTTCCCTCTAGTCCGTGCAGATCATGAAGAGCAATTTCTACATTCCCCTTCTCTATATCCAATTCACCTGCTTTGTGCCACATCCAACACGACCCTTCATCGCCTATTGATTGCAAAGCGATGCCATTGACCAAAATCTGAAACGCTCCAGGTCCTTTACCCGTAAAAAATGGCGAAGTCCAGTTGAATGTACGTGCATAGATATGATAATGGCCCGACACGGGCACAAAGAAACGAGTCGTTGCATCCTTTACTGGTCGTCCCGCTCCGTGGGCAATAAGATAGGGTGAACCCATCTGATCCATCCACTGCTGGTCTACCAACCATCCGCCCTTATCTATGAATGATTCTGCTTCAATAAGAATTTGAGATTTATTTGAGGCTGAAACGACAAATACGGAATATACCGCAAGGAAGATTAACAAGTTCTTGAAAGTTTTCATTGTATTTGTAAACATTGAAAATCCTTAAAACGACAATAAAAATAAATCGTCATGAGCGCCCTGAAAAGTCAAAGTCTTTCACACTGATTTACTTCATATCCTAAAGATACTATAAATCTGTTACTGAGCAATCATTTTACACGACAATAAGTACATCTAATAATCAGATGTAACAAAAGACGACCCAATGAGCCGTCCTTCGTTTAAGTATTGCAAGAAAATTATTCTAAAATCAATACATATTTACTCAAGCCAATCTTTCAGTTCCGTGTACATTTTCTTGGCCATATAATCAGCCCCCTGATCATTAGGATGAGAACCTGTAACCTTTGGAATGTGTACCTTATCGTTGAATCCATAGTCGAAGAAATCAACTGCACGAACTCCCTGAGCACTGTAGTGATCAGCAACCTTCTTGATTGCTGTCTGATAGACAGGACACAAACAGTCTCCTATGATAAGGATAATTTTTGCCTGAGGATATTCATTTTTCATCATCTTCACAAGTTTTATGAAGGCTGGGAGGAATCGCTTTTCATCCATGTTCTCCAAGTCATTTTCCGCTTGAGCATACAGGGAATCAAATACAGTATCAGGTGGCAACGTCTGAGCGGTGTATCCTGAAGCAAATTCCACTTTACCAGCGCTCGAAGCATCACTTTCGCCATAGTCATTGCGACCGCCATTACATATTATCAAGTTCGGATTTCCCATCTTCTTGTCACGGAATCTCTCAATGAATCCAACAGGCGTTGAGTGTGTAGACGTAACCTTTGAACCGGAATATGCAATGTTTTTCTCGAATACAGCATTGTGCATATATTTATATATGAACTTATGCCAATAGGTCTGATCAACACGTGTTACCCCGACACCAGTTGAAGTGTTAACTCTAGGATAGTAATACGCATACTCACTAGGAATATATCCAAGGAATGTAGATATAGAGTCGCCTATAACCGAAACTCTCCATTTAGGTTCCTGACCCTGTGCAGAAATTCCTTGAATTGTAGGAAAAGTATCTGTATCCGAAACCCATGTAGAAAGGGTAAGCGATCCGGAGTAGATTGACCCTACAAACGTATTCAAAGAAGAAAGTAGTGAAGCTGTATCTGCATATGCCTGAACTCGGTCTCCCGTTACGTCTGGTTTTCCGAATTTGGTTGATGGTTCGAAATAAGCATCCGATACATGGAAACTTCCGGTTGCTGCAAGCACTCCTATTATACTACCCCATGCTTGCTCATCTTTTGGTGTAGCACCTCCGATTAAGTATGCCGATAAAGGAGTTGAAGAATAACATCCCTCGATTTTTATAGTGCACGCAGCTTTCGAGCCACCTGTAGTTCCTCCCATGATTCCTGCCGTACCCAAAGTTGAGCCAATGGCGGACTGAATACCTCCAGCACGATTGAAGCAATTAACAACCTCGATTGTGCCATCCGTATCCTGTGCCCATCCAACAATTCCACCGGTAAGTGTGTAATTATTGTACAAATCTGAGCTTGCGATAAGTTTTCCTATATACCCGCTGTTACATATCGAACATACA
This sequence comes from Candidatus Alistipes equi, assembly GCA_018065435.1. Lineage (GTDB taxonomy): Bacteria > Bacteroidota > Bacteroidia > Bacteroidales > Rikenellaceae > Alistipes > Alistipes equi. Next base: position 25,460 of record JAGHTK010000022.1, on the reverse strand, counting down.
GCAGTCGATGCATTGGTCGTAATACGTCCAACAATTCCAGAAATTATGGCCGTACCCCTAATAGTTCCTGCACAAGCGCACTGCGAAATGCAGAGCTTATTCTTTACATATAAGAATCCAGCTATACCACCCGCGGTAGTGCCAGTAGATTCCACATCGCCATTGGCACGGCAACGGAAGAAATTCTGAGTATTCGAAGCTGACGCATAGTCATAGCATTGGCCGATAATGCCTCCTATGTAAGCACTTCCTTTGACAGCTGCATTATTTATACAATTTTGGACAACGAATGATTTATTTTTAGATGCATAGCAAAGATAACGGCCCACAACGCCTCCCGTGTATGACTGTTTTGTTTGGCAAATATCCTTGCAATCAACCGTACAGTCGATAATGGTTGTAGAGTGAGTGGATGTGTTTGCCGTATAGGACGACGTACTGGTATAACTTGTATCTGCTAGAATATAGCCAACAATGCCACCAAAATAGTATTTCCCTGCTGTTGACTCAACCAATTCACCACTAAACGAGCACTGGCTAATAGTTTCGTTTGTCTCAAGATCGGCCCAAATATAACCAACGATTCCGCCAACACTTAAATCACCCTTAAGTCGTGCACTGGATGTACACTTGTTGATTGAAGTATTATTTCCACTTTGAAGTTTGCCAGCAATTCCTCCGACGTTGGATGCGCCAACGATAGTACCTGAAGATGAACAATTTTCCACATTAAGTGTAAGGCCAGAGTTCGTCACGCCACTTATTGACTGGTGAACGCCTCCAATAATTCCTCCAACCTCGGTAGCCGCATCATTTCCGACTTGTGAATCCTTTGCAGTCTCACATCCCGTAACAATCATCGTATGCGAAGCTTCGTAACTCGTATTGTAGACGCTACCCACGATGCCTCCTATGTATTGCTTACCAGTAACAATTCCAGTAAACAGACAATCTTTGACTGTTGTCTTTTGAGCCTTTCTTGTCCATTGGAATCCGATGATTCCTCCGACATGCGATGTACCACTTACAGTGCCGTGAACTTCACAGTTAACATACGAATTCGTAAGGCTTGACGTAGGATACGAACAACCAGCAATTCCTCCCGTATAGCTAGCCGTGGATGTTATGGTTGATGTTTTATCCACACTACAATCCGTCACATCACAGTAGTATGAAGTTCCAACAATACCACCCGTATACTTATCCGTACCCGTAACCTTACAACCCTTCAAATGGCAGTTGTTCACATCTCCCAAATAAGATTGTCCTATGATAAGACCTGTTGCTGTACTAGTGCTCGTGATTGAGCAGTTTTCAAATATAAGGTTTTTGACTTCTGCCTTGCTTTCTGTTGTAGTTCCAAGGAAGCCTACAAAACCACTGTATGGTGTAGTTGAACTTATATGAAGGTTCTCGATGGTAAAATTGTTTCCATCATAGACTCCAAGAAAAGCTTTATCTGTATTATTGATGTCCGTGTTAGCGATAGGACGGAAATTCGCATACGCTCCCATATCAATATCGGCCATCTGAACATAGTACTTGTCAACGTATTCAATGGCGTCAGTACCATTTGTTAGTTCCGAGAGATAGACTAGATCCTCCGCAGTAGCAATCTTGTACGGATTTTCCTCCGTTCCATTTCCTCCACTGAAAGTAAAGCCATCATCTTGGAACGTGACAGGTGTCATAGGATAGATCTGTCCTGGTAAAAGTGTGGTAACATTCTGCGAAGTAAACTTTACGATGCGCTTTCCCATTTGAAGAAGTTTATCTGATCCTTCACCAACAGCTGCGATAGCAAAGCCTTTTGGATAATCACCTGCAGGAATTGCAAAGACTGCATTAACACTCCCTCCCTCATATGAAATTCCATCTGGAGCCGAGATGGAAACATAATTTCGTCCAGAATCGCAGTAATTTAATGTTCCTGTAGTATAGTCCGCATTATAAATACCACTAAGAGGTGTACCATCGTACGTATAAAGCTTTATGCTACGAAGTTTAGTTTCACTTCCCTGATTGATTGTAACACGTATAAATGCTGTAGCAGAGAGAAGTTGTGCATCAAGCGTTGACTGACTAGCAAGCATTATTTGTGCATGTGGATCAAACTGCGCTTTTGAATAGGTCTGGTTTGAAGAAAATTCAATTTTACCTTCCGCACTAAGACATTCTCCAGGATATAAGATATTATAAGGAGGATTAAGCGTCTGTTTAACTATAAATTTTGCACTACGACTTGGTGCTGCAATATCCAAAGGTTCGGACAATACGCCGTTTACGCTGATGCGGTCACCATTTTGCCACAGAATCGGGTAAGATCCGGATTCTGCCTCAGCAAACGATGTCCTAGTTTCTGGCGACAAAACCGTGATTATGGTCTGTCCTTGAAGAGTTGCGTCCGATGATAAATCCTTCGTACACGAAGCAGCCAATAATGAGATAGCCGAAAGAAAAAGAATAATTTGTGTTCTCATGGTTGCTCCTCCTACTTTAAGTCATCGTATTGGGTTTCTTCATTGTCGCCAATATCAGGCGTTGAAATTCCGCTAGCTGAGAATCCACGCTCTGCTATACAGAACAGACTTTTAAATTGCGGTTGTGAATATTTAACTTTCATTTTTCCCATATTTATTGTTTTAAGGTTTAAGTAAAATTAAACAAACATCACATAAAAATGAAATATATTTTTTACCCATTGCCATAACAATTATTACTCAAGTTTTGCAAGTAATTTAGGCCATCGCTCCGGCTAGCTCGAGCCGGTCGAATGCTTGCTTCACTACTTTGATTTGATTGCTGTTGTTTATTACGTTTTGGGTAAGTTCGAACGGATCACAGGCTATGAACTCTGCAATAACATTGATTACTTCTATGATCAAATCCCATATTCCTTGAGCGACTGAAAGTTCAATAGTTTCACCCATGACCTCTGCGAATAGTCCTTAGATGGTTTCGTATGCCTCGAACCGTTTCACGCAACTGAGAATATTGTATTGTATCACGCAAAATGATAGTCCTGCAATCTGCCAAGCGAAGTCGATGCGTTGGCATTTTCCAAGATTGAGCAGGCCATTCATGTCTTTGAAGAGCTTATGAGAAGCTTTGCATAACTATTATCAATATGTGAGAAATAAAGGAAACTTTAACAACTTGATGTTCCAAGACTATTACAAAGAAGAAGGATTTGCGTTTATACTTCTTATTGTTGGACAAATACATCACTATGTGGCCAAAGCGGTTCGAGAATTAAGAAACAATACCATATCTAACCACGATGCACTTCTTATGGCTAGACGTCTAAAATTAAGCCTACGCAATAATATATGGAATTTACATAATACACGAAAAAAAGAACTTGACATACTCAACAATTTGAGATTTATTCCCAAGATGTGCATAAAAGTCAACGCCTGATACTCTACCAACAATGCCTCATTGGTTCATATTGGTAACAAACTAAATGATTGTGTTTAATATGCTTGTAAGAATTGCAATAATCCACATTCTGCGATTTTTACTACATTGTTTTTATTTTTACATAAAAAAATTCGTTACTTTATAAAACCTTGTTTTATTTATCACTAGTTGAACAAAATTTATTTTAAATGAAGAAGATTATTATTGCAATCGCAATTCTCATGTTCATCAGCTGTAGCAAAATAGCTGATACTGTTGTACTTGGAACAATCCACACAGCAGAACAAAGCAACCCTACAGCTGAAGCAATCGCCATTAAAGATGGCAAGTACATTTATGTAGGCAACAAAGCTGGAGTCGAAGCCTATATTAAACAGGGCATTACCCAAGTTGTTGACCATATAGGCAAAGGTATGGTAATGCCAAGTTGTACTGACGGGCATGCTCACTATATTTTGCCATTTGCCCTTGCTAATTTGAAAGGTGGCGTACTTTTCGATGCGAATGATGATAAAGCCGCAATTTTGAAAAAGGTAGAAGCCGCTGCACTTGATGCCGTTAAGAGTGGAAAGCACTGTTTGATGGGCTTTGGATGGAATTTCTTCACCATTATGATGACCGGTTCAGACAAAATCACACTTTCTGAATTGGATGCTGTCACACACGGAATTTCAACCGCCCTTTTTGACTCTGGCGGTCATAATATGTTTTGTAACTCGGAGTGCCTACGTCGTTGCGGTATCATCGACCAAGATGGAAATGTACTCATAAGCAAAATCGATGGTGGTTTACTCGAGCTGGATCAAAATGGTAAACCTACAGGGTTTGTTGATGAGCGCGTGACAGGTTATATAACACGTATGGGAGGCCTTGTTCCGGATGAAATCATAGATAAAGAAGTTGCGTTGATAGCCATTGAAAAAGCTCAGGAGCTATTACTTTCTACCGGTTACACAGCCTATATGGAAGGATGGTCTAACACATTCCATCCGAGCAAATTCTATGAGGTTGCAAATCGGTTAGACAAAGAGGGCAAACTAAAGATAATGCTCCCTATGACATATGAGGTTGAACCTTGGCAAAAGGACATGAGCAAACAAATTGACTATCTTGTATCTTTGAATAAAAAATACAGAACGGCTCATGTGCGTCCACACTATTTGAAAGTCTTTATGGATGGTTGCGTAGAAGCCTGTACAGGTTCCATGTTCAAGTCATACAAGAATGGTATTACATACAATAGTCATTGGGGTGTAGACCGCCTTGCGAATATCACGCGCGAATGCAACTCCAAGGATATCACAGTTCACACTCACGTTATGGGAGACAAGGCTATTGCAGAAACAACGGATGCCTATATCAAGGGTGGCGACGGCAAGCATCGCAACTGCCTTGTACATCTTAGAAATGTACGCAAGGAGGATTTCAAGCGCTTCGCCGAAAACGACATCGCATGTGTGGCAAGTTTTACATGGCACATCGGTGGTTCCGTTGAGGAAGAAACCACATTGGCACAGTTCATTGATGAACAATACATAAAACATGCCTATCCAATTAAATCATTCTTCGATGCAGGAGTAAAGGTTTCAAGTCATTGTGATTTCCCGGCAAACGGACCTTGCCCTCAAGACCCATTCGGAATAATGGAAGTTGCCGTTACCGGACAGATGATAAATCCTTACACAGGTAAAATAAATCCAGCTTTCGATACTGAGGAACTATGTACTTTGGAGCAGGTACTACAAGCCCTCACAATCAATGGCGCATGGCAACTCGGTCTAGAAAATGAACGTGGCAGCATCAAAGTCGGCAAATATGCAGACTTCGTTTTAGCCGACAAAGATGTGTTCAGTTGCCCTGTGACTGATATCCATACCACAAAAGTTGTCTCTACTTGGTTTGAAGGAGAGAAAGTTTATCAAAAATAGCCTATAAATAATTGAATATTAAAAATTTAGTCCTTGCATGTGCAGTGTACGCACTTGCCTTTATCGGCTGCAACAAAACAGTCGAGATGACAAAAATTGCAGACTACCTATATGAATTTGAAGCTGAGGGCTACGGCACTCAAGCTCCAACGACACTTATAACAGACAAGGGCCCTGTAACGTTTGGCTGTAGTGCTGTAAGAAACGGGAATTTTTACGGAAGAAATCTTGACCTTGGCATAAACGAAACTTGTGAGTTCGTGGTAAGAACCAAGGCCTCTAGCAAAAGAAAGCACGCCTCTATTGGTGTAGCGAATACTTGCTTTGCAACAATTACGGAGGATATGGTACAAGCTGGACTGAGCAAGGAACTTCTTGATTTCATTCCGTGGATGATGATGGACGGCGTGAATGATGCCGGACTAGTATGCAACATCAACGTTGTGAATATGAGCGACATTGAGGCTAATCCTCATGCACACACCAATCCTGGAAAACCTCAGATTATGGTAATGCAACTAGTTCGCGCGCTTCTTGACAACTGTGCGAGCGTAGCAGAGGCTAAGGAGCTCATAGCCAATCATGACATAACTCCTATACCTAAGGACGTTGCCGGTGTTTGGGACGGACATATAATGATTGCAGATGCTAATAATACAGTGATTGTAGAATTTACAGGTGAGCAAGAATCAAAAGTCAAGTACATCGAAACGAACATTATGACCAACTTCTACAATCATCTCTATGCTGCAACTGGTCAATATCCTGCACACGCCTGCGGAGTAGAAAGATACGATATTCTAAAGGCCAAGTACAATAGTAGCAATACTATGGAAGGAATGTGGGAACTGCTAAAAAAAGTGCAATATACTCAAGCATATAAGGAGTCGACCGAACCTTTCTGGTGCACAGAGCACATTGATGGCGTGCCTGGGGGAGATATCACCTGGACAAAGGAACAACTTCTAGAACAGGCCGAGACCCGAGAAATGCTTGATGCTTATAAAGTATATGAGCAAACTGGCAAATACGACCCTAAAGATGGTTTGTGGTTCACCGCACATAACAGTACTTATGACATTGTAAATAGGACCCTATGGGTGACAATACGCGAGAAGTACGAAAAGCATTTTGAATTTAAGTTGTAAAAATGAGACAACTCAATATCCTAATTGCAGGAATAATTCTATGTTTCGTTGCATTATCCTGCACAGAAAAGAATAATGACCCCGTTGCTAAATGCGAGAATGGGCAATTTGTTGGATATATAGAAGACAATGGAGTATTCACCTTTAAGGGAATTCCTTTTGCGAAAGCTCCAGTAGGAGAACTTCGATGGAAAGCTCCCCAGCCGGTGGACGCCTCCGATAAGATCTTCCAGGCAAAGACCAACGGGCTGCCTGGATTACAATCCTACGATGAGGGAGAAGTAGCTAGCCACGGTGAATTAAGCGAAGACTGCCTTTACCTAAATATTTGGACAAAAGATCTAAAGGCAAAGGAAGGTCGCCCCGTAATGGTTTGGTTTCATGGCGGTTCCTACGGATGGGGTGGAACCTTAGATCCACTATATGAAGGCAAATACCTTGTAAATGAGTATTCGGATGTTGTGCTTGTCAGTGTGGAATATCGCGTAAACGCTTTGGGATTCATTGATTTTGTGGATGTCCAAGGTGGAGAAGCATTCCCGGATGCACCATATCTTGGAATTCTTGACCAACAGCAAGCCTTAAGATGGATTCAGAAAAATATAAGTGCATTCGGAGGTGACCCTCGAAATGTAACTATTTTTGGAGAGTCCGCAGGTGGTGGCTCCGTAAGCGCCCATCTGATAGCAAAAGGCTCTGAAGGTCTTTTTCGCAGAGCTATTCCAATGTCTGGAGAAATATATCTTGAACACACACCAGAAAATTACAAGAGAACCGGACAAGTGGCCAAACTACTCACCGTCACGGGCTGCAAAGATATGGATGGCCTTATGGCTCTTTCTGAAGAAGAACTCCTTAAGGCCTTGAATAGTGATGTCGGTGGTAAAAGTGCCGAAGGTATTGGAGGCAAAGTAGGAGATTTCAACAACTGGCCTATGCGTAGCGATTCTAGAAGCATACTCCCTTCAGATGGCTACAAAGCCATACTTGACGGAAAATCCAAGGATGTTGACGTGATGATAGGTATGGTTGCTGATGAGATAAGATATTGGGCGCACCTTCAGTATGATTCGACAAATCCGGTAAGTCCTCTTGCTTCCTACTACGAATGGGTAAAGGAAAAAGTAAACAACATCAAAAAGATTGGAGGTACAAAGACCGCCCTTCGTATAGACCAAAGCCTTGAGAGCATCGACCCCGATAGCGATGAGTGGGATGCCAAACATCCCGGAATATGGAAATACACCGAGATTTTGAACAACTACAACTTCCGCCTCGGTAGCATCACCATAGCACAGAATCATTCCGAAGCCAAGGGTAAGGGAAAGACCTATATGTACGTTTTCGGTAAAGGGTATGAAAAGGGAGCCTTTCCAGAAGAAGATTTTGTAAAAGCGTGCCACGCATGCGAACTCACATACGCATTTAACAACCTCGTATACCAGGAAGGTGCTCCTTTCGACCCTATCCTCACCAAGCGGTTCAGCAATATTCTTGTAAATTTTGCTAGAACAGGCAATCCAAGTATTGAAGGACTTGAAATTCCAGAGTACGAAAAAACCAACCGCAGCACCATCATTGTGGACAATAACTCAAATATTTACGTGGAGCAAAACCCTAATCAAAAAGTAACGGAGTTGCTTCTGCCGACCTATTATGATATCTTTTTGAAGAAGTAACCAAACACGAATACAAATAATCAATCCCGGAGTTTTGACGAATGATCAAGATCCCGGAATTTTTCAAAAACAAAATTGCAAATGACAAAAAAAATGACATTTTGAATTCGTTTTGGCTGATAGTATAAGAAAAAAACACATACATCACTATCACTTAGCAATATATGTGTTTTAACTTTGTACCCCCTCAGGGGCTCGAACCCTGGACCCCAACATTAAGAGTGTCGTGCTCTACCAACTGAGCTAAAGAGGCATCAAATCCTTTTCGATTTGCGACTGCAAAGATATAAAGAAATTAAATACAAACAAATTTTTCGGAATATTATCACATATTTTTTCTGAAGTTACGCACCAAAATTCTTTTTCAAGGCCGAATACGTTTTGCTTATAGAAAGTTGATTAAAATTTTCAAAAAGAGCTGAGCGAAAACGGAAACCCAAAGGCTGAGTTCGATGTAAATTTGCTTACTGCATTCAGTTGTCAACTCTGGTGAAAGTATTCCGGGGAGTCGGAAGAAAAGTCAGTGTACGCGTCTTGTAGTTGATGTGGACAATCCAAACATATTCTATAACATTCCATACCGATGTACGTTTTGTCCGGGCATTATGGTCCGGATTTTTTGCAATATGTTCGTGATGTTGTGGAATTGAAGTATATTTGTGGAGTAGTCTTGGAAGGAATACTTTTTAACACTGCGAAAATAAAAAACGTTACCTTTATATTATGAAAAATAGATTTGCAAGCATTCTGCTTATTGCGTTGTCACTTTTTTTATGTGCTTGTGGCAACATTTCCTCTTCAAAAGAAGCTAAGGAGTATTCTGAATTGACAAAGTCTTTCATCGGAATGCTGGACCAGGACCCCGGGTTGAAGGCAATGATGGTTGAGAGCATAGAGAAGGCAAAGGCCATAAATCCCGATCCAGAGACCAATCCCGGCCAGACACTTGAGCAATATTATGACTTCATAGAGTGGTCGGGCAAGTGCCTGCCGTGGGAGGTTATAAATCAGCCTGTTGGCCGTACTCTGTTCAATAAACTTGACCAGAGTTTATGCTATGCATACTTCGTCTTTGATCAACCGCTGGACAAACTTAAAGATAAGGGCTATTACTATCCGTCCCTTCAGTACCACGAGCCAATCCGCAGCTGGCTCATCGAGTATGCCAAGACCTGGGGTAAATTTCTCAGCACGCCCGAGAGCTGGAATGATGACTGCTATGAAGCTATAGCGGCCGACAGCAAATTCAATATGAACAAAGGATGGTACGAGTCTCCGTCCAAATGGCACAGTTTCAACGATTTCTTCCATCGTTATCTCTCTTCTCCCGAGGTGCGTCCGGTCAGTTCTGCCAAAGATAACAGCATTCTAGTCTCACCGGCAGACTCAAAGCCCCAGGGAGTATGGGCAATAGGCGATAATTCAAATTTGATACACCACGAGGGCGCTGTAATAAAGTCTGCACGTGTTGTTTCGGTCAGAGAACTTGTGGGAGAGACATCCAAATACAGAGATGCTTTCGCGGGTGGAACACTTTTCCATACATTTCTTAATGTGAATGATTACCACCGTTACCATTTCCCTTTGGCAGGAACCATCAAAGAGATTGAAGTTATTGCCGGCGACGATGCTGCCGGTGGAATTACCATCTGGGACAAGGAGAGTGGTAATTACATTCTTGAATGCGAAACGCCGGGATGGCAGATGATTGAGACTCGCGGACGGATTATTCTTGAAACCCCTGAGTTCGGGCTTGTGGCGCTACTGCCAATTGGCATGTCACAGGTGTCATCTGTCAATTTCGAGAACAATCTTCATCCGGGAACTGAGGTCAAGAAGGGTGACCCTATGGGATGGTTCGATATGGGCGGTTCAGATTTTGTGCTATTGTTCCAGAAAGGCGTCAAACTGGATTTGCAGGTACCGCGCGATGGAGATGGCACTTATAGCCATCTGTATCAGGGCAATACAATAGGTGCTCTATCCAAATAAAGCGCAGCTATGCCCGAGATTTGTCGAACCGCAGGTATGCCACGTTCATACCATAGACATATCGGTAAACTACTTCGCTGCTACATTGCCTGATACACAGAAAGCTGATTTCCTCCTTATCGGGAATCCGATCTTTTCCCTGAAAGTCATTGACTATATCATTGTTGATTACAGGAGACAAGGGGGCTCCGACATCTGAATCACGTCCAGCCGTGCTGCAAACGAATATACTTTACCTTCTAAAAGCGATTCAAGACGTAATTTATAACATTCCTTCCAATTTAGTTTTACATTCAGGTAACTATTCAGCCCCCTGTCACAAAAAAATGCCATCCTCTCAGCAAATGATACTGGAAGGTGGCATTAAAATTTGATCCACATCGTAGTCCTACGAGATTTCTTGTATGATTTTGGTGTGTTGGAATAGTTTCACGAATGTCTTGTAGTAATTTTGATCCCCATCATTTCTGCAGGTCTGTACAAGTGATTGCAAGTTGGCATAGTGAATGGCACCGTTATCACTTCTGTAGACACCGGATACTTTCCTGCATTCGCTGTAGAGGTCAAAAAATGCTCAGTACAGAATATGGCCAACGGAAAATTAACAAATAATAGAGGGATGTGGACTTTTAAAGTGGACTCAAGAGTTGTTGTACAAAAATGTGCATTGTAGTTTACTTGCGTTTGTATATTTTTGTATTAGGTTAAAGGGACTTGCTAATTCATGCCTAGCACAAAGTTTAGCGATAATCAAAGCATTATCTGGGCAATAACCTTTTTATGATAAATTTTTAATAACAATTTTAACCTCGCAAAGAGCCCAGCGAAACTTGAGTTAATGAACGATTTATTTTCACATCTGAGCAGTTTTAAAACCGAACAAAAATCAGCAGCGCCTCATGGCAAAGCCGTTGAAGGACTGCTATTTATAATAGAATTCGACTCTTATCAAAGAGCATTCTTAAGAGTTTGCGATCAAGCAGGAAATGACATTGACACAGACTATCGTCTTTATAGCGCAGAGACATATCATATGTTAAAGGCCATTAATGATGCTAAGAAGGAGTCATCAAATGAAATTAGTTGGGATAGTGATTCAGAGAGAATATATTTTGACAAGCATCCCTATCTAGCCTCCACATTATGTCAGTGTAGCAACATTTCAACAGCATCTCTTTCGCCAATTTATCCATCATCCTTAAGGTACCAAGTTGTATTGAAAATGTTTTCAAGCGAGGAAAATATCTATTCTACTCCAACACTTGTTCTTTTGGATTCCTGCACAAACAGCAAACAAGAATCCGAGTTTAAGATGATTGACGAGAGCATTGCAATTATTGATAATAAACTCGTTAACGTCGAGCCTATTGGAAACAACTATTTAAAACTTAATTGTTTTTGCTCTACATTACCCAAAAATCAAATGGGAATGTTGACATCCATATTCCTTTCAAATTTCAGCAACGTATCCGTCGCATACAATGATAAGGAAGCCATATTTTCGGACACACCCGTAATTTCAGAGCCAGCACTTGTTGTTGATAAAGTAGACTCAGACAATGCGCTATTCTTTCATGTATCAAATTCCATTAACGGCTTCAGCCTCGAGTTTGTTGAAGATTTCGGACCAACATATTTATCAGAATTTTCATCTGCAGATGAACTAGTAATCCATCAAATTTCGTATACTGATATTTATGACAATATTTCGTATTTGAAAAAATCGCTAGTCAGTGCATCTGCTAATAAAAATGACGCAAAAGAGATTTTCATTGATGGCAACTTTTTTATCGTACCATCTAATACTGCAGAAAAATTTCTTTTACGAGACATGGCTGAAATTGTACGACGCTTTCGGATATTCGGAATAGAAAACCTACAAAAGTTTAAGATTCGTCACACACGTCCATCCTTAAAACTTGATGTTTCATATGGAATAGATTTCCTCGAAGGTAGCGGAAACTTAAATGTAGATGGCGAGACCTTCACCATAAAAGACTTTCTTTCGCAATATGAGCGCAACCGATACATTCAGCTTTCAAACGGAGATAGAGCCATTATCGATAGTAATTATGTAAAAAAACTGCAAAGGCTCGTTTCAAAAGGAGGGAAGAACAATAAACTTAAAATTTCATTCTTCGATATTCCTGAAATTGAGAAACTGCTTTCAGAAGTTCCTAACGAAGGAGCATTCAAAAGAAGTAGAGAGTTTTATTCCGGATTCAACTCATTAAAAGACTTATCACTATCGAAAACAAAATTTAAGGCTGAACTACGCCCTTATCAAGTCGAAGGCGTAAAATGGATAGATTACTTAAGAAAAAACAAGATGGGAGGATGTCTTGCAGATGATATGGGACTAGGAAAGACAGTGCAGACAATAGCAGTTCTTACGACCATTTATCCAAAAGAAAAAAAGCCATCGCTCATTGTTATGCCTCGAAGCCTTCTTTTCAACTGGGAAGCAGAATTAAAACGCTTTGCTCCACATTTGCATGTATCGACATACTACGGCATTAATCGAGATTTGCAAGAATCACTTCGAAGCCAAATTATTCTTACGACCTATGCAATGGTAAGAAATGACATTGAAAAGTTTTCTAAAGAAGAATTCCTATATGTTATTCTGGACGAATCGCAGAATATCAAAAATATTACTGCTCAGATAACACATGCTGTTTATTTGCTGAAGTGTCAACACAAGCTCGCGTTAAGTGGAACTCCAATCGAGAACAATCTTGGAGAATTGTATTCACTTTTTAGATTTCTTAATCCTGCAATGTTCGGAAGCGAGGAGGAGTTTAACGCAAAATATGCAACTCCTATACAAAAGGAAAACGACGATGAAGCTATGACTGAGTTACGTCATAAGATTTTTCCTTTCATGATGAGAAGACTTAAGCAGAACGTCTTGAACGAACTTCCTGACCGCACAGATCAGACCACATACATAGATATGGAACCCGAACATGCTAGGTTCTACGAAATTAAGCGAAAAAAGTACCAAGAGCAGATACATGAGTCTATTGCCAAGGATGGAGTTTCAAAATCACAGTTCCTCGTTCTTCAGGCTCTAACTGAATTAAGGCGCATAGCCTCCGTTCCCGAAAGTCTAAGTGATGGAACTATCAAGTCTTCAAAAATTCCTACGCTTTGCGAAAACATTCAAGATGCCACACTAAATGGTCATAAAGTAGTAGTATTCTTTAATTTCATAGCCGGAATTGAAATAACAGGGACATATCTAGAAGATATGGGTATTGACTACCTAACAATGACAGGAGCAACAAGGGATAGAGAGAGCATTGTAAACCGTTTTCAGAACGACAGAACGTGCAAGGTTTTACTTATGACCCTAAAGACAGGAGGTGTAGGACTCAACCTAACGAGCGCAGATGTTGTGTTTATTGTCGAGCCATGGTGGAACAAGGCAGCAGAAGAACAGGCAATAAGTCGCCTTCACCGCATCGGACAGAAAAATAGCGTTCTATCATTTTCTATTGTAACACGTGGAACAATTGAGGAAAAAATTAGGCTATTGCAAGAAAAGAAATCAGATCTCGTTGACAACCTAATGAGTACTGACATATCTGGCAGCAAAATACTTACAGAAGAAGATATTAACTTTATTTTAGGATAGGCATGGCAAAACACGATTCATCAAATACTATTTCCTTTCAAATACCATCAAATGCTAGATTCAATGAACTAAAATCTAGCATAACTGATTTTTACAATAGAGATGCTCATATACGTTATGCAAATGCCATAATAGAACTTATAGGCACAAATTTTACTGTCACTGCCGAAGGAAAGAAAGAACAAACAAGCGATTATATTCCAAAAGAGGAGCGATATTCATATTATAATTATAATGCCATAAAACTTTGTACGCTTATCCACGCATGTAAAGAAAATCTTAATATAATATTAAGTCTAATGGACAAGCCAACAAGAAAAGCAATCAAAATGATTGTTGAGCAAGGGTATGTATCCATAGATGAATTTAAGCAGGCCGGAATTAACAATTTAATTGTTAAGGAAAAAAGGGGGTGGGGAATATACGACATGCTCAAACCTATTTTTTCACTCTATATTATGTTCAGAAATCGAACATACGACAACACTGAGCCTTATGGAATATTTGTAAAAATTCCTGATATGCTAAGGAGCGTTTATGTTCAAACGTGCCTACCAGAAAAAAGTAATCCTTCTTCATGGATACTTGAGTCAATCAACAACAAGCTTCATACTGCAAGTACCGAACACATAATAACAGCCTCATTTCCCGTCATAAAAAATTTAGTTAAGACAAAACAAATAGAGCCCAACAAATTAAAGATTGCTTATAATGTTGCATCTAAGACAATGAAAACGCTAAAAATAGATGAAGCAATTTCAGAGTCTTTGAATGGTGTATACAAAGTATCCTTAGGTCAGTACATTCTTCCATCATTATATTATGCAATAAAGGATAAGCCGAAAGCAGAAGTCCATAAAGTAATAAAAGATGCATCAGAATACATCACAGACGGATATGCGTCTCTTTTATTACCTGCGTTGCTTCCACATATCAAAGGTTTTAGAGCTAACAAGATAGATGACCATAACATAAGAGGCAACTATGGTAAGGCACTGATAGATGCACTAAAGATTGCTAAAAGCAATTGGGTTGACCTTAATGCATTGAGCTTTCTATCATATAATTACCTTCTTGATAAGATTGAGTGCGGATCATTTCTCACTGCTCAATTCTTCGAAGATTGTTCTTTGCGCAACGATATAATAGAAGAATTCATCCATATAGGGAAACAACATGAGCAAATAGACACAGAAATGATTCGTGCATCAGCATATGCTTTATACGGATTGGGTATTGTAGAAATTGCCTATGACACCAGCACAAAGAATTCATGTCCATGCGAGCACATTAAGGCTGCTAGACTTACAAACCTTGGAAAATATGTAGTAGGTCTTACAAAAGAATACACAATAACACAGATTGACACATCAAAAACGTTTGAATTAGACAGTAATAGATTAATTGTTCGCACATTAGATCCAAACAGCCCATATGAAGCCTTGCTTAACGAAGTCGCAGTCAAAATAGGTAAGGACAGATATCTCACAGATTACTCTTCTTTTTTGAACAACTGCAAAAATCTTAAATCGGTCGAAGATAAAATCACGTATTTTCAAAATTACATCTGCAACGACATTCCTCCACTTTGGCAAGAGTTCTTTGAAGAGCTTAAACAACGTTGCAACTTTATGATACATGAGAACAGTGAATCGTACAAAATATACAAAATCACATCGCCAAAAGACAAAATCATCAATATCATAAGGAACAATCCCGAAATACGCAGCATGATAATAATGGCCGAAGATTACCGCATACTAATTCCAACGAATAATATGAAAGAATTCCAAAAAATCATGCGTGCAAATGGATTCATTATTCCATCCTAGAGAAACTTCGTCTATATAATTTGGAAGCTTCCTTCAGAAAGAATATCGTTTAATGAGTACTTAAAAGAATTCTCTATCTAATGCTAATATCATCCGAAGCCCATTCTCTTACAGCGCTTTCGTAGATAATAGGAACATATTGTTCCATATTCTTCATAAGAAGATAGGACTCGTAGACACAAATCCCATTGGTTGAACCCGATGCTAGATTGTATGCTACGATACATGGGTGAGATCTAAAGATACGATACATTCGTTCGTTACGTTCAAGATATGTACCCAGCCAAAAAAGGTCGTTTGAAGGATTGCCTCCAAGTTTTATGGATGATGAAAATGAGTACGTATTTATAGGAGATGTAAGAACAACAAAAACACCCTTATTATCACATTCGGTAAGAACTGCTTCAGTATCAATTCCCATTCTTAAAACAATAGCATTGCGTCCATCCTTTAGATGTTCATCAAGAGGTTTATTTCTATCATAATCGGCCGCATGTATTTCGCAAGGTTCTCCATTGAAATAAAGTTTCGACGCTACAATTTTTGTTTCATGAATTCCAGTCCGATATACAACATACTCTGCAGGTCTCATCTCCAATTTGCTTTCAACCTCAAGTGTAAGAATATTCGTCGAAGAAACATTCCATAAGTACTCCCTTGGAACGATAGTGGAAAATCTCACTGTATCCTCGGCACGCATTGAAAGCATCATATCATCTGTTCCCTTGTGAAGTACCCTATCGCCACATTTGAGTGTATACGTTAAAGAAGCTATTTTCTGATTTAGAGCCTCACTTTTCATGATAATTCCAAAGCTTACGACAGCATCTTTTGAATCGTTAAGACGTGTGGTGGAGAAAATGTCCCTAATTCGCATTGTAGGTACAAAATGTATTTCCGCCTCGGTAGGTTTCGAAATGGATTCCCTGTAGATTTCATTTGAAGGATGCGTAGGCAGAGGAATGATACTTACAACATTCTTACCATCCTTCACAGACTTGGTAATATTAAATTCTGCCGGAAGCACGCCGCACATATTTCTACCAATCGGCTTTTCATTCAAAAGAACCTCGTATGGCGTATTTATTGGTTTTACGCGTAATAGTACCTGACGATTAAGATGTTCAACACTTCTCACGAAAGAGCCCGACGCCTGATTGGCGCCATTCTTCGTCATTGAAAGACGTACAATATATTTTGAAGAAGGGGAAGAAAATGAACTTCTTGGATTGAGCAGCGTTCGTGGCAATTCCATACCGGATGATGTTTCAGCATCTTGTGCAAAACAGATGCATATAGACGCAAAAGAGAATATAACAGAGAAGAGTAATCTCATATTTTTGTAAATTTACATCGACAAAATTACTCTTATTTCTTATATGGGAAAATATCCGGCACTTAAATTTCCGAAGGTAGCACTACGTGCAAAAAAAAATGGGGCAAAGAATCTTATCTGGGACGACATTAGGAAAATGTGGCTGGTACTTACCGGGGAAGAGTGGGTAAGGCAACATGCTATAGCCTTTCTTATAAGCGGATGTGAGGTTCAAAAAGGTGCGCTTGCTATGGAGTACCCTGTTGAAATAAACTCTCAACCACAACGAGCAGATATTGTTGCTTTTGTAAAGGAGAAACCCTGGATGCTAGTGGAGTGCAAAGCGGCTGATGTTACTATCGACAAAACTGTTCTCGATCAGGCTATTAGATACAACTCTGTCATTGGAGCCCGTTATATCTTTCTAACAAACGGATTAACTCACTATTTTTTTGAAATAAAGAATGGCACTCCAATTCAAATTGATTTTATTCCAAAAGCCACCAAAGCATAACTGAAAGAGCGCATACGCATTTTTAGATAAAACGGACAATTGAAAAAAAATACAACGCAATATGAAAAAGATAAATAGTCTGCTTGCCCTGGGAGCCACCCTTACATTGGGAGCATGCACGACCACACCGCAAAAGCCAAATATCGTATTCTTTTTGGTGGATGACTACGGATGGGCCGATAGTTCAGTTGCTTACGGAGAAGAGGTATACAAAACGAATCTGCGACATGACACGCCTTTTCAGAAACTGCTTTCCGAGCAAGGTGCAATTATGACAAACGCGTACGCCTGTCCTGTTTCAACGCCCACTCGTGCAAGTTTAATGACAGGAATGAACGCATCGCACATGTGGGTAACAAACTTCACATCGCCCGTTCGGGATTTACCTTCTGACGGTAAATACTTTGTAGAACCGAATGCCCGTGAAGTGGAAAATCCAAAATTCGATAGACCACTATGGAATTACAATGGTATAAGCCCAGTGGATGGAGTGGAAAACACATGTTATGCGACGCCTCTAGCGCAATTACTTAAAGATAATGGATACTTCACAATCTGCGTAGGAAAAGGACATTGGGCGACGCCTGGCACACCTGGAGCTTCACCCTACAACTTCGGATTTGTCGTCAACGTATCGGGTAACATTGCTGGACGTCCAGGAAGCTACCTAAGCGAGGACAACTATGGAAACACTGCAGAAAAATGGACTTCACATGCCGTACAGAACATGACCGAATATTACGGAAGCGGAATCCATCTTACCGAGGCTCTCACACGGGAAGCTCTAAAGACCTTAGACTACCCCATTTCGCACAATGAGCCTTTCTACTTGTACATGTCGCATCATGCAGTTCATACACCGATTCAAGGAGATGACCGCTTTTTACAGAAATATCTAGAGCGCGGAATGGATGAGGGTCAGGCAAAATATGCATCCCTGGTAGAAGGTGTGGATAAGTCTTTGGGAGATATTATGCACTATCTTGAACAAAAGGGAGTGGCTCAGAATACAATAATAATATTTATGGGAGACAATGGTGGCAATTCCATCACTAAACAAAAAGGTGGAGAAGCGCATACGCAAAACAAGCCACTGCGTGAAGGAAAAGGCTCATGTTACGAAGGAGGCATTAGAGTTCCACTTTTAATCAAGTGGCCAAACCAGATTCAAGCTAATACAAGGCTCAACACGCCTGTCGTATGCGAAGACATATTCCCAACCATTCTTTCAATGGCCGGCATTCGTTCCTACAAAACCGTTCAAGCAATCGACGGAGAGGATCTTACGAAACTTCTGATTGATGGCTCGAAGTATGTTAGCGAACAGAAATTCTCTACGCAGAAGGAAGCAACAAAATTCGTAATTCCTCAGAGTATTTCTGGACTTGATCCAAAAAGAGCAATAATTTCCAATTACCCACATCGCTGGAAGCCTTCCTGGAATGAAGATATAGACTATATGTCATCAATCAGAAAAGGCGATTGGAAACTTGTTTACAGAATGCTTTCGGGCACTTTAGAACTTTATAATATTTCTGAAGATATCGAAGAAAAGAACGATGTAGCTTCCCAGCATGAAGATATTGTAAGAGAACTTGCTTTATTTCTCAGCGAAAAATTCAAGGAATGGAAAACTCCTATGCCAAGATTGCATAGCACTCTTGAGGAAATTCCTCTTCCAGCTTGCATCATCAGAACAAAGTAGACTGATTGAAAACCGGAGCATTCAACTCCGGTTTTTCAATAAAATCATATGGCATTTTCCAACATAAAGAGCGCATCAGTGTTGGCTTTAAGAACACAAAATAGGTAATGGCTTTGTAATGGTCATTTTCCACATCGAATCAAGCACTTCACAAAATCGAATTTTCTTCTTCAAAAAAGATATTGTGTATCTTTGCACGACAATTCTATGTATTTTGTTGTAATTGATACACTATTTTCATTTTTGCATAATCTAATTGTCGCACATTTCCTTAGATGTATATGAAAAGGATTGTTCTTAGTTGTATCATATTATTTTGCGTCTTTAGTACGCATGCAGAGATATACGGCAAACTTAATCTTATGTATGCCGCGATAGGTATTATTCATCCACAATTTGAATTTCAAATCTCTCCAAACGCTACAGTATCAGCCGATTTCGTATATTCTCCTTGGAAAAGTATAGTTGGAAAGTATCACATGAATTTCGGCATTTTGCAAGCAGAGGCGAGATACTATTTCAAAAGTGCGAACAAGGGTTGGTACGCAAGTGGAAATGTAGGTATGCAGATTTTTGATATGAACAAACCAATTTACTTCAAAGATGGCTTGTTATCGTTCAATCGCACATACAGCAAGGGTGGTGGCTTTATGGCAGGAATCGGCATAGGATGGGAAAGACCATTCCGTGAACGATGGGTGGTAGACATTTTCTTTGCCTTTGACTTTATGCTTTCCTGGTACAACGGCTATACGATGGATGGCATAATCAATATGAATCCGCAAGGTCATGAGCACTATCGCTATGCGGACCCATTCAATGCATCATCCGAGTTCCTTCCTTCCAAGATTGGAGTTTCTATAGGATACCGTATTTTCTCTCGAAAAAATCACCCTAAAAACTCATCTCAGAAGTAGAACTCTAAGATGCCAACAAAAAGCAATCCCTTGAAAATTTAAGTTGCTACCAGCATTCCGTCACTTCGTACTTCGGAGCTGCGGCATTCTTATATTCCGGACCTGAAATTACATGGTTTTCTGAAAAGACTCTTCCTTTATGGTCAGTAACCCTAACTAAGACCTTACTTTTGGATGAACGCAAGTCAAAACGGTACATGTGGTAACAAGGCATACAATAATTTCTTCTTGTCGAAGTTCCCACGTGTCCTCTGCCAACAACTCCAACATGGTATCCTATAGCCCACCAGTCTTTGCTCGACAGAGTCGTCGGATACTCTTCTGCACGATAAGCTGTAGGCTTTATTTTCTTCATTTCACCACTTTTTACGCCATCCTCGAAGACCTCAATCTTCCAGTCTTTATCAGCATTCCATACATTTGCTAGAAGTACCTGCTCACCAAGCATAAACTGCGGTTGCTCAAATACTCCTCCACATTTTGCGTCGCCTCTGTAAAGCTGGAATTGAGAGTTTCTATCGAATCCGACTCCTTTGTAGTACCAATCCGAAAGTTTGTTTCCCTTTACTGAAAATACGCCATATCCGTTTGGACATCCATCGCCATTGAAACGCGACCACCACCATTGTCCGCAAACGGCCGCAAGGATATGTTCTCGAATGCCGTTCTTATGGAAAAATGAGCGCATATAATGGGTATGTCCTGAAATTATATGGCAGTTTTCAAACTGTGAAAGAAGTTCCAAAACCTTTTGTGAATTCGCTCGCTTACGATTATGTTCAAGAGGAATATGGACGCAGAAAAGAATAAGCTTATCCTTTGGTACAAAACTCAAATCGCGTTTAAGCCACTCTACCTGATAGTCTAGAAAATCACCAACATACTTGCCAGGTTTATTCATTTCCTTGTATACAACATCGTTCATGGAAATAATGTGAGCCTGACCACGATTCCATGAATAATTCAGTGGACCGAACACAGCCTCAAAGGTACGCTGCATGCGCATAGTCGGGGTAAGATTCGTTTCACTTTCAGCACACGGCTGATACTCGAAATCATGATTACCAATAGTCTGGAAAACGGGAGCTCCAGTCTTTTCAACAGACATCTCGTTTTTCATGATTGGCAAAAGATAGACCGCATTTCGTGGGCCTTCAGAATATCCAATATCACCTAGCGTTACACAGAATACCGGTGTCTTTGATTTTTTCACTGTAGCCTTCACATCAGGTACAGTTTCCGTTCTGAATCTGTTCACATGACGGATATTTTGACACTGTGGATCGGCAAGAAATAGAACTGTAAAGTCATTTTGAGGTCCCTTCCTTAAAGGTTTTAGGACAAAATCATATACCAAATCATCCGTTAATTTCTTGTAAAAGCACGGAGCACCATGGCGCAAAGGAATTTCATATGCTGCAGGAAGCGAAATGTATACGTAAGAAGCCTCCTTGTTCCTTTGAAAACTATACGAGCCTTGGGAATCGGTCTGAACAACCGTAAATCCATCCGAAACTACAACCTCAGAAATAGGTCTACCCTCAGTGTCACGTATCGTTCCTTTAACATCCTGTGCTAAAGCACAAGCTAAATTTAGCGATGTAAATAAACAGACTAAAAAAATATTTTTCATACTCTATCTTTTTTTCATTCTTTTCAAAGATACTCAAAATATTGCTTCTAACGAAGATGCCACGAACATGCGCAATGCAAAAATCATTTTGAAACGATAAATTCACTACCTTCGCAAGAAGAATGTCTTTGACATGGAATTTTTCACACATACACTAATAAAGAGCCTTGATGAAAAGATAGACTATCCAGGGGATATGCTCCTGCTTGGTTCGTGCTTTAGCGAGCACATTGCAAAGAAGCTACTACATTATCATTTCAACTTAACAGCAAATCCGACAGGAATTCTTTTTAATCCCCAAAGCATAGCCCAAAGTCTTGAGATGTTTGCAAGTGGCACCATTCCACAAATTGAGAAAGATAGTGATATGTACTTTTCATATGATGTCCACTCATCACTTTCCAAGCATAGCGAAGAGGAATTTTTAGATGAACTTAAACGGAAAATCGAAATCGGGAGGTCAGCGCTTTTAAAAAGTCGCTTCTGCATCTTTACACTTGGAACTGCATATGTCTACAGACTAAAGAGCGGACATACTGTTGCCAACTGTCACAAGCAACCTTCTTCACTTTTCAGCAAGGAACTTCTTACGGTTGATGAAATTTCCGACATGTTTCTAAGTCTACTGCGAAGCGTTCTGAAAGGAAAGGAAGTAATCTTTACAATCAGCCCTGTAAGACACCTTTCGGATGGTTTACAGGAGAATTCCCTATCGAAAGCGACGCTACGCGTTGCTGTGGATAAAATATGTCGATTTGCCAGCAACGCACACTACTTTCCTTCTTATGAAATATTCATGGACGAACTGCGCGACTACCGTTTTTACGATACGGATATGATTCATCCCGCTGAGCAAGGCATTGAGTATGTATGGGAAAAATTCAAAGAATTTGCCATCAGCAGCAATGCTTACGGACTTATGGAGAAGGTTCATAAGATTATGCAGGCCGCAGGGCATCATCCGCTACATCCCCAAAGTGCAGAGTATCGCTCATTTTGCAAAGAACAGATTGCAAAGATTGATTCCCTTAGTGGAAAGGTAGATTTATCAGCGGAAAGAGATTTTTTCCTTGAATACACAAAAAATTGATGTACTTTTACGCGTTTTGAAAAGAGCATTTACATACTTAGTCTTTTTACTTATCATTTCCGGAGTCTATGCCGGTCCGAAACTTGCTGTCAATATAGTCATAAGTGGCATGCGCGCCGAGGAAATGGATCGATTCAGCCAAAATTTCCAGCAGTCGGGCTTTCGAAGAGTGATGGAGGGTGGTTTGCAGTATAAGGAATGCTACCTAGACTTTGCACCAACACTGACAACGACGGCGCTTGTCAGTCTTCTTAGCGGATGCGACCCATCGGCACACGAGATTGTGTCACAAACATGGTATTTACGTACAACAAACATTCCGCAGACTCTTTTTCATGCTCAACAGGGTCAAACAAAAGGTCGTAAAGCTTTAGCCAACGGTATCAGTGATTTGTACTCAAACAACGAATTTGTGGCTCAGACTCTATCCGATATCGTTATGCAATCCGCCGGAGGCGATGTTACAAGCATTGCTTTGGATCCTCTTTCGGCAATTTCAATGGCTGGCAAGACTAGAAACTGCTTTTGGCTTGCACAAAATGGAACATGGGAGAGTGCAGAGTGTTTCTCTAAAGAACTTCCAAGTTGGGTCACAGCCTACAATGCTGTTGGATTCAACAAGTTGTACGCTCTAGGCATGTGGTTCTCAAAATTTGAAACAAAGAAATACTTCAATCACACAATTTCGACAGTAAAGATGAGGGATACTGATTCTGATGCAAAGGTTGTCAAGCAGACAAAGCAAAATCGAAATTGGGTTGATGAACTCCTCTATACGCCTGCAGGTAATGCTGCAACAATTGATTTTGCAAAAAAAGCCATTGAAGAGATGCTCAGTAGCAAAGATAAAGGCGTAAAGATGCTGAATTTGTGTCTGGATACATCGAGGCACATTATCGAGCGCTACGGAAATCACTCCATCGAGTACGAGGATATGATTTATGACCTTGATGAAAGGATAGCAGAATTTCTAAGTTTTCTTGACCAGAAAGTAGGTCTAGACAAATATGTACTCACACTCACGTCCGATCATGGTTCCTCTCCATCCATGGAAGGGAAGCTGGCTGAGCACTTCGACACGAGCAAGGCATCGATTATTCTAAATGCCTTTTTAAGCGCCCAGCACGGACAGGATGACTGGATTCTAGGAATTAATAGTGGCTCGGTATACTTCAATCGCAACACCATTTACAACCATAAACTTTCACTTGAAACGATACAAAATGAAGTTGCGGCATACATGCTTCAACTACGAGGGGTGTCTTATACAATTCCTGCAACTTCGATGCTAAGTGGAACATTTCTCAAGGGACCTGCTAGAATACTACAGAATGGATATAGCCAAGTACGTTCAGGAGACGTACTCTATGCTCTTAGAAGCGGAGTCTTAGAATCAGATGGTGCTTTATCCGCCTCCGGTTCGATTTACATATATGACAGACATGTACCCCTTCTATTGTATGGAACGGGGTGCAAACCGAGTAAGATTTCAAGACGTGTTTATACAACAATGATAGCTCCCACACTAAGTTATATTCTTGCATTGGAATATCCATCAAGTTCGGAAGCAATTTCACTGGAAGAAATAAAATGAGTAAAGATGAAATTCAAGAGTCAATCATAGAGGATTTTTCGTTATACGATGATTGGCTTGACAAATACGAATACATTATAGGCCTTAGCGATAGCCTAGAGATAATTGATGCATCTAAAAAGACCCCTGAATACATAATTGAAGGTTGTCAATCAAGAGTCTGGGTCGATGCAGAAACAAGAAACGATAAAATCTATTATCGTGCAGATAGTGATGCCATAATCGTTAAGGGGCTTTTGGCATTGCTTCAAAGGGCGATGAACGGACGCACTGCAGAAGAGATTGTAGGATTGGACCTCTACTTTATCGATAGTATTGGGCTAAAGGAGAACTTATCGCCTACGCGTGGTAACGGACTTTATGCCACAATCCAACAAATGAAGATGTATGCCGTGGCCTTTTTAGCTAAGAAAAACGAAGAAAAATGACACAGGAAGAAATACTGAAAGTTGAGCAGAACATCGTCCTGACACTTAAAAATATTTACGATCCGGAAATTCCCGTAAACATTTACGATTTGGGACTCGTATACAAGATTGACTATGATCCAAGTGGGGATGTGACGATAGAAATGACACTTACGGCACCAAACTGTCCAATGGCTGATATGCTCGTAGGCGAAGTCAATACCCAAGTAGCAAAGATCGATGGAGTTAAGAATGTGAACGTTATTCTCGTTTTTGAACCTGAATGGAACTATAGTATGCTTTCCGACGAGGCAAAACTAGAGCTCAACATGCTTTGAGTGTTGTACTACCGAATCCCTATCACACACTTGTAACCAAGTGCAGCAAAATAAAGTTTGCCAGGTAAAATCAATGACTCAAATTCGGTGCAAACCCTTTGGAAAAGCAAAATGCTTGGTTTGTGTCATACTTCAATACGCAACGTCCACTGTGGTCATCTTTTTCGTGTCTGCTTTGAGCATTCGCTTCACCGCTTTATGCCTGCGTAAATGTTGCACAAACCATTCCAAAAATTAAGATAAATAGTTGTTTATTTTTTATCTTTGTAAGATTGATAGAAAAAAAACATATACTATGGATATAC
>JAGHTK010000087.1 GCA_018065435.1 Candidatus Alistipes equi | reverse complement strand
TACCTTCTATAGGAGGATTGCCTCTTTTGTTGGGTACTCCATTTCCAATACATTGCTTCAAAAAACCTCCCTTTTGACGAGAAACTTTTTTTACCTTTTTAGCATTTACCGATGCTTGCTTTCCCGTAGCCAAAGTCCAGTCTATGGCTCGTGGCTGATATTCCTACATGCGATGTCCCGCAGTCTACAACAAGATTTACCTTTTGCGTATTCTCTGTTGTTCCATAATTAAGTTGAATAGAGAATGGTTCACGTGAGACAACACGAGTTCGCCCGCGCTTAAGTAATTGCCTTACCATAGCGTGCTTTCTTGTGGGCATTAGTGGATTCCTGGATTTTGAAATTACATAAACCATACTTGTTTTGTTTGCTAAAAAAGTTCGTGTTTGCATTGGAGGTTTGGCCACGAACAATCCAGTTATGTGACACTTATGAATGTTGATTGGTGTTTTTAATTGCAGCAAAAGTCGCTTTCGTTTCTTTTAACCTGGGTCCCAAGAGCCATAATCGGGGACAAACTCTGAGAAAGTGCCTATATATTCTTCCCGGGCGAAAGCTCCATATAGTTATTCTTAAGGCTTAGGCTAAAGCACTTCGCAGGTGGGAATAACGCCACCTTTTCACCTAGCGAAACTTGAGTTTCTTTATACTATAAGTCCTATTCTTGTTAGCACCATGAGATTCCACATAACCAAACTCTACCAACTGGCGCATATAACGCTTTGCGGTAGTAGCAGTAAGACTAAATTCCTGTATGATGCTTTCTGTTGCAGTTTCTTCTTTATCGGCCAAAAATACAAGTATATCGCCCAATTTGTCGGCCAAACTTGGTTTTATCGACCATTTATCGACCATTTCCTTCGCAAAGTAATATTTATCGACCATACCACCTGCGGCTGAACTGATAAATGTGTCAATATCATATTTTAGATGTTTACAGTGAAGGGAAGCCATTGTGTTGAGGAAGATATTTATGTCCTCTTTTTCACGAGTGTCTATGAGTGCCTGAATGTACTCTGCTCTATCTTCCTTCAGAACTTTTGTTGGCAATACACCAAACTCCATTTGCAGTAGGTTCATCAGCAAACGACTTGTACGACCATTGCCGTCTGCCCATGGATGAATGGTAACGAGTTCAAAGTGTGCCCAGAAACTCAGGTCATAGACAGCAGCAACATCATTAGAATCGATTGCTTTTCTAAGTTTGTTCAGTTCTTCGCAGAATGCCTGTAGCTTCATTGGTACTTTCTGATAGTGTATATAAGATTTACCTCCACCCCCTGCTGTTACATTCAACTTGCGTAGTTCGCCTCTTGCTGCAGAGAAATCTCCACCGAGAGATTTGTATTCAGAACCCGTACGAGCCATCACCTTCGATGCCAGATATACAAGCCAGTCAACCGTAATATCCTCATGGTCACGAATCCACTTCATACCATAATCGTATGCAGCTTTCAGGTCAAGGTTCATCATCTGCTCCATCATGGTGCGTTTACTTGATGTGATACCTTCATCAAAGAGCAACTGGGCTTCAACCTCTGTTACGGTAGAACCTTCTATAGCTGTAGAATGGGTAATTATACTATACAGATAGAACTTATCGTAGTCTATCTGTTCGGATATTCCCAACTCCTTATGCTGATTCAGCAAGTTGATAAGTATGCCTTTATTCTCGTTATTCATACTGTTTCTACACTTGTGGTGATTTAATCAAACCAATACTGCATTCGTGATGCAAAGAGGTTCTCGAGGGCTTGGATGGTAGAACTAATCCTAATTTCCCTAGTGATTTGTTAACCATAATCCAAAAATAATCATTTTTTCTTGTTTTTTGACCCACGTGGTCTGCCTCGTTTTCATTTTGGTTGACTTTCAATTCCAGATTCCGCCATTTGTTAGAACAGCGATTTGCTTGAATAATCAACACCATCGTTTAATACCGTTTTGCCCCATAATGTCCCTACACATTTTTGTATGAGGCTTGCGCGAAGGGGGTGTTTAAGGTCTTGACATCATCACCTATCTTTGCTACAACGGGATTTTATATCCCAATGAGGCATCACAGCAGTAGTATGACAACTCCTGCCCCAGACTTATAAGATGGGTTACATGATGTTTAAGACGTTCTTTGAAAGCAATGATGATGATCAACTAATCTCTCGATTTACGGAAGGCTTCACTACTCGATGTTTACTATAGTCACACCTTTTTGAATTTTAATTCAAAGGTCCGCTCTTAATTTTAGGTAGTGGATAGTATGGCTTCTTGAAAGTTTTTGTGCATTTTAAGCATATTGGTCCGGCAGCATACTGCGATACAATTCAAAGCCTTTGCTCTTTTTGTCCAATGTTATTAAAAATCGTTCTTTTATAATGAAAGGGAGGCCCCGAAACTTATTGGGACCAGGGCCCTTAACCGTTTGTTGTGCCGGTGTGTTCAGAGTGATAATCGAAATTATTTCGCATGTGCCCACTTGCACCGTTGAGGAGATGTTATTGCACTTTCCTTTTTCAATTCAGCAAATGCCTTGTCAACTTCCTTTCTGTCAATCTGGGCAAGAGTTGCAACTTCACCAGCGGAAA
>JAGHTK010000083.1 GCA_018065435.1 Candidatus Alistipes equi | reverse complement strand
CCCTTATATCTTGGAACTTGTCTGTATCTACTGGGTATAGGAATTCACTCATTTTTATTTGTTCTAAATGTAGATTGTTTTACTTGCAATCGTTTCTTGTGGTAGTATTGCAATAATACATAATTTTTCGCAATTCTTATTCATTTTCAGATAGTTTTTATGAGTTCCTAAATGATACCTATTAGGAAAACAGAGAAGGTTGTATATGCAAGAAACGTACAATGTATTGAAGCTTAATCTCGACATTAGAACAATTCTAAAAGCTGTCCTTAGTTTTATTTTCACGTCTCAAATCTTCTAAAGACTGCTATTAAAAAAAGTATGAAACATTCTAAATCAATAGGCATAGGAACTATCCAAATCAACTTTAAGCGCTAAAAGTTCAAAAATTCACATGAACTCACATCGAAAAAAGCTTAAAACTGTCCTGTAGCCTTTAGATACGCAACTTTGTATATCTTATACTGACTTTGAGCCTCAATTAGCGAGCTTTCAGCCTTTTGCCACTCTGATTGTGCATCAAGTAGTTCCGTTAGCGTTGACATATTAACTCCGTAGCGTTCAGTAGAAACACGCAGATTCTCTTCAGCAGCCTCCATGGCAGTCTGGGCCGATAAGCATAAAAGAAGACTCTCCTCAAGATTATTCTGGGCTTGTTGTACTTCAAGCGTGAGAAGGCGTCGTGTCTTTTGCAACTCAAGTTCAGCGCGACGAGTGTCATATTTAACCGACTTAAGTTTCTTCCAGCCTTCTCCCCAATGGAAAATTGGGACTTTTAAGGCAAGCATACCAATACACAATCCCTGTTGCATCTTACTTGTATAAGGGAAAGGCGTTCCATCCGGAAGCATCGTTATGGTCTGCATCTTTACATTTCCGAAATAGTTATAGCCTAGGCTCAATGCAAGACTTGGAAGCAAATCGGCACGTGCCATACGTTGTTGGTACTTGCCTGCATGAACCTGAGCCTCGAGCAGGGAAAGCTCGGCACGACGCGATGCATCTCCGACAAAATTTTCCTTAGTTGGAATCGTAATAAGCGAATCTGCAAGAATAATTCTAGTATCGAAATCGACTCCTATCTGATAACAAAGTGCCATTCTGGAAAGTTCATAGCCATTTTTAGCACGAAGTGTCTGGTAACGAATATTATCACGGTGTGCACGTACACGACCCAAATCATTTTCCGTTGCAAGGCCTACCGTAACGGCAGACTCGGTTTGCGAGTAAAGAGTTTCAAGTTGGCGGGTATATCTTTCCATCATACGCACCTTTCTTTCAACTGCAAGAAGAGTCCAATAGGCTTGTTCGGACGAAGCAATGATTTCACTTTTTTTCAATCGCTTTTTATCGTTTGCTGCCTTTTCACCTATTTTAGAAAGTGCATGGCCCGCTACGATCTTTCCACCGACAAAGATTGGTTGCGTGAGCGTAACGCCTGCCATATACATACCCTTCATTATAACCTGCATGGATGTCATGTCAAGATTCGTAGGCATATACACACCCATAGCCGAGCCCTCGATCTTAGGTGTAAAGGCTGCCTGAGCTATTCTGCGTTGCAGTTCTGCCTGGCGGCACTCTATCTGAGCAATCTGCATCTCTTCTGATGAACAGAGTGCCATCTGCGTACACTTCTCAACGCCAAGCGTTATCACTTGCTGAGAAAAAACAAGCGACGGACACAAAACAGAAAGCAAAAAAAGTATCTTTTTCATCTTAAGAATCTTATTTTAGAAAACGTTACAAAGAAAGAAAACGTCTTAAAATCGTATTACCCTTTAGTTTAATGTATTTTGAGGATTTACCTTATAGAAAGTTGCATACAAAAGCGGGAAGAGCAATAGTGTAATAAGCGTTCCCACCAAAAGTCCTCCCATAATTGTAACCGAAAGCGAACCATACATCGGATCGGTAATGAGTGGTAGCATACCTACGATTGTTGTAAGTGATGCCATCATAACGGGTCTTACACGTGAAAGTGTAGCTTCAATTATAGCCATAAAAGGATCGATACCCGTGCCTGTAAGTCTTGATATCTCATCCAAAAGCACAATCTCGTTCTTTATCATCATTCCCGTTAGACCAAATATTCCAATGGTTCCCATAAAGGTGAAAGGAACTCCGGTAAGAAGCAATCCCCAGGAAACTCCAACGATTCCAAATGGAAGAATCATAAGAACCAGTATCACCTTACGCCATGCGCCAAAAAGAAGCAAGAGAACCGTAAGGATAATAAACAGCGTAAGCGGGATATAGCGGAAAAGTCCACCAATAGCCTCAGCCTGCAACTCTTTTTCTCCAATAGGATGTATATCGTATCCTTCTGGAACTGGGATTTCCTTAAGACGACTCTCCACACTACGAAGCAAGGATGCAGGTGTAGCGTCATTATCATACATACTAGGATCACACTCCGCTTCAATAATGCGACGACCATTTTGACGAAGGATATAGTCCTCATGCCATGAGATGCTTTCCCCAAGGCTTACACTGGACAAAGGCACCGAGCGGAACATGTCATCCTTCATCTTCATAACGCCATCTCCAGAAAGAAGTGATGTTGGGTCCATATTCATCGGACGCAAGTTCAACATACTCCAAACGGGAATTTGTCCGAGATCTTCTATGCGTTTCCCGTCCTTTTCTCTAACGCAAAGATTGAGCAGTACCATCAAATCCTTGTCATAAAGAACGCCGATGGTTTTTCCATCCTGCGCAGCCTCCATACTCGAGGCAAGATCCTGACGAGATATTCCAGCCGTCTGGCCATTAAGTTCATCAAACTCGATATTTAAGTGCTTTGCCTTTGGTTTCCAATTGTTCTGAACCGAGTAGTAATCCACGTAGCGTGATTCACGCATGATTTTTTCCACACTCGAGCAAAGGCTTCGAAGCACAGCAGGGTCTGGTCCTTCAACTGCAATTTCCACAGGATGAGATGTTGAAATGGAGAAGTTGTACTTACGAGCACGCATATACACCTCAGGGTATGCTGCACGCAAACTCTCCATCATAGGTGGAATCTCACGCGTAATTGTTGGATAGTCCTTGCAGTCAACGATAAACTCAGCGTAGAAGTCTCCTCCGGTGCTCATTGGACGCACGAAGCAATATCTTGCCGGTGGAGTACCCGTCGATACAGCCACACGTCTTACATTTTCATTCTGCCTTATGATTGATTCCATCTGTAACATATCCTGGCGTACACTCTCAAGCGTTTTCGTGGAAGGGAATGTACACTCGATGATGAACTGTCCGTAATTAAAATCCGGGAAGAAGACGTTACGAACACGTGTTAAGGCAAAGATGCTTCCTAGAAGAAGCACCACGGCTATTGAAATAGATAAAAACTTATGACGTATCATTGACGTGACACCTTGTTTTATGAAGCGGTGCATCCACGTATTTTGTACCTGTTCTACGCTCTTTTCCAGTCCATCACGACCAAGCCAGCAATCTGCACAAATAGGAACCTGTACAAGGGCAAATACCCAACTAAGAAGCAGGCTGACGGCCAGAACTACAAAAAGATCCTTTGCGTACTCACCAACACTTCCAGGTGAAAGATATACTGCCAAGAAAACCGAAACGGCAACAATTGTAGCGCCAAGCAAAGGTCCTGCTGTTTGTTTCCCGATACGGAAGAGGTAATTCTCACGCTTAAGTCCACGTCCTCTATCAAGCAGGATTCCATCCATTATAACCACGGCATTATCCACAAGCATTCCCATTGCAACGATAAAGGCTCCAAGCGATATACGTTGAAGTGTTGTATCCATTAGCGAGAGAACGGGGAACGAGGCAGCGATTGTAAGGAAGAGTCCAAATCCTATAATAAGACCTGAACGCAGACCCATAGCAAATACCAATACCAGAACAACGATAATAACCGACTCTAAAAGGTTCAAAAGAAAATCATCAATTGCTTCATTTACCTTATCGGCCTGGAAAAAGATCTTCTCGATTTCAATTCCGGCAGGAACCATACGCATTACCTCATCGAGCTTTTTATCAAGAAGCTTTCCCACATCAGGAACAATTGCATCGTCCTCCATGGCAACACTTATTGCCAAAGCCTTCTGACCATTTATATAAAAAGCATTTCGAAAAGGTTCTTCATACTCCCTTTCAATGCGTGCTATCTCACCAAGCGGGACCTTCTTACCGGAAGTAGTTGTAACAAGCAGGCGTCGTATATCCTGCTCGTTTTCGATATTTCCCGTAACATCAAGTCTTATGTGTGTACCATGAATTTGATGGTCGCCCAGCTGAAGTGCCTTGCCGGCATCCTGCACAGCAGAAATGACCTGCATAGGAAGCATGCCATTTGAAGCTATATCCTCCTTGTTAAGGTATATATTTATGACCTCTTTGCGTGCTCCATAGATATTTACGCGTTTAACGCCCTTTACGGCCTGCAATTCGCGACGGATAAAGCCAGCGTAGTCATACAACTTGCGATAATCGTACGAAGAGGAGGAAAGTGCATAGAACGAGCCGTAGACATCCATCATGTCATCCACAACAATCGGTGCCATACAACCTCTTGGAAGTTGTGCCTCAACGTCCGCAGCCTTTCTGCGAAGCAAATCGAAATATTGTTCCAGATCGTCCTTCGATATTTTCATATCGAATTCGACAGTGAACGAAGCCATGGAAGGTTGACACTCCGTCTTTATCTTCTTTACATCAGGCAACGAACGCAACTTTTCTTCCATAAGAATTGCCACCTGAAGTTCCATTTGTTCAGCCGAAGCACCAGGATATACAACAATGACCATTGCCTGCTTAACAGGCACTACGGGGTCTTCCAATTTTGGCATCCACAAATATGATATGACGCCTGCGATGAGCACGCCTATCATCATGGACCAGAAAAGAACCGGCCTTTTTAGAAAAAATTCAGGAATATGCATCACAAAAGTCCTCCAATATTTGTTTCAGATTTTCTTTCAAGGACCTTTACCTTCTCTTTATGTTGTAAAGAAGAAGCCCCGGCACGAATAATCGTTTCACTTTTTTCAAGTCCAGAAGTTACGGTACGCATTCCGTCATGGATTTTATCCAATGCTGTAACTTCTCTTTTTTCGAGCGTAGAATCTGCCTTAAGTACCCATACGCATTCCTTCTCAGAGTCCATAAATATAGCATTGTAAGGTACATCAACACCCGTTGAATGGTTCTTCATACGAAAGACTACCTGAGCATTCTGACCAGCAGTTGAAATGCGTTCCAAAAGGGTGTTATCCTTAGCCGAAAGGGTAAGTTCGTAGAGTTGGTTGCGATCGGCCCTGGCTACGAATGACACGATACAAAGTGGAAGTTCATGGCCGTTTACAAGAAGGCGGGAAGATTGGATTTCATCTCTTGAAAAATAGATGGAAGCTGGAACCTCAACACTTATCTTACGTTGTTCGGTTATAAGTTCCACTATTGGCGTTCCGGCATCGACCATCTCGCCCTTCGAGTAATTCACCTTCGATACCATACCAGAAATTGGAGCGTAAAGCAAAGTATAATCTACTTTGCGTTGGTTGCCCTCAACCTGAATAGCCAATGCTTCAAGACCTGCCGAAGCCTTATCAAAGTCATTCTGTGAAATGCTCTTTTTTTGAAGAAGTGTCCGCATACGCTCAACCTCCTGCGAAAGTTGGTTGTACTGCACACGTGCAGCATCAAGTCCGAGTTGATAGTCCTTGCTGTCAAGTTTTACGAGCAGTTCGCCTTCCTTTACCTGCTTTCCTTCACGGACAAGAACCTGCAAAATCTCTCCTGCCACCTTGGTTCCAAGGTTCATATGATGATCCTCTGAGATAAGGGCCGGATAGCATTTCTCAATATATTGCTGACACTCGATAGGCTGAACGGTCTCAACCCTTCTTAGGGTTCTATCCGATTTTTTTGATGAATTGCATGAAAGGAGCATAATTGCAAGACCAACATACAAAATTGATTTGATTTTCATGGACAATAAAATATGTTCTGCAAAATACTGCAGAGTAATAAATTAATTATCAAAAAAGGTGGAACTAAATTCATACCACAATCTTACCACGTTAAAGCAAACTGAAGACTATGAATACTTTTAAGCAAACATACACATTTTTCCATTAACTCGAAGAATGATTTACATCGAAAAAATTAATACTTCGTAAGATATAGTCAATGTTTTGTTCTTTTCCACCAAGATTCTTCTATGTTCAGAACTTTCTCAAATGTAAACTTCCTCTAATTAGCACTCAAAATACTAAGACAAAATATTTTTGTCAGGCCTTAGAAATATAGGACAAATAGTGTTCAGTGCGTGAAGCATCCGTTAAAGTATAGTTTAGGGAAATACATGAACAGGTAAAGCGAAAGATTAGTTTTTCAAACGGAGGATACTTCAACAACGAATAAGTGGCAGTTTGCATCTCTTTCAATTTCAATAGAAGAGTGGTGAATCATTTTTTGTAAGGAGAACTACATAGTTATAGAAAACTACTTGAAACTAACTAAGAATTGCAAAAAATTATGTATTATTGCAATGCTACAACAATAAATGGTTGCAAGTAAAAACAATCTACATTCGAAACATATGAGAACGAAAAAATTCAGATACCCAATCGATACAGATAAGTTCCAGGAAATAAGGGAAAAGGGGATGTTGTATGTTGACAAGACGGATATGATGTACGAACTGGCCAACGAGTATAAGTATGTCTTTTTAGCTCGTCCTCGTAGATTTGGTAAGTCTTTACTTTGCAATACGTTTAAGGCTTATTTTCAAGGGCAGAAAGAACTTTTCGAGGGCCTGAAGGTGATGGAGTTGGAGAAAGAGTGGAAAATATACCCTGTTTTGCACTTTACCATGAGCGGGCTGAAAAATGTCACAGTACCCCAGGCACAAACGAAACTAGAAACTTTGTTACGAGGATACGAAAAGATATATGGTCGAGACCCTCTTTCAAAAACGCCAGGCGATCGTTTTCGTGATTTGATTCATAATGTAGCAAATAAGACTAAAGAGAAGGTTGTTATTCTAATCGATGAATACGATTCTCCTATTATGCGTCTTATGTATGACGCGGAACAACTTGAAGCAATGCGCTCGATGTTGCGAGAGTT
>JAGHTK010000044.1 GCA_018065435.1 Candidatus Alistipes equi | reverse complement strand
GGTTCGAGTCCACCTTCCCCCACAAGAAAACGGGTCGCAAATGCGGTCCGTTTTTTTGTTTCTCAAACTGGTTTTCCACGAATTTTCCACATTTTTATTATCTAATGTGTGGTTAAAACCCCGCAATTTATTGCGGCTACTTTAGTTTGTATAAAAGTATTAATTTTGCGGCATGACAAATTACAGGGCAGGTTCACATACGGTGACGAATTTGACATGCCACATAGTGTGGGTGACGAAGTATCGGTATACAGTATTGACAGGAGATGTTCAGAAGCGCTGTCGGGACATATTGGTACAGGTGTGCGACAGCGAGAACGTACGGATATTGAAAGGCGTGGTGAGCAAAGACCATATCCACATGCATGTGGAGTATCCCCCATCGATAAGCATAAGTATGTTGGTGAAGAAGCTGAAGGGGAGAACATCGCGGTATTTGCAAGAGGAGTTTCCGATGTTACGGAAACGATACTGGGGTCAACACTTTTGGGCGATAGGATACGGAGCGTGGAGTACGGGAGAGATAACAGACAAGATGGTTCAAGATTATCTTGAGCATCACAGAGACGTGCCCAATGGGGATGATTCGTGGATATTGGAGTAGGAAATTTCATTTCCGAGGTGTTTAAAAAACCTCTGGACTTTAAGTCCAGAGTGGTTTAGTTCCGACCACTTACTTATATAGGTAAGAAAAACTCCACTCTGGATAAGGGTGGAGTTTTTTATTGTCAAGTGGTGAAATTCTAAATAAACAATCCGTACAAATTTGCGATTTATCGCAAATTTGTACGGATTATTGAACATGCTTCGATTCAAGCTTTGCTATCAATCAAGGTTTAAGGTCTGGATAGCCCATTCGTGAATCATTCCTGAACCTACGGCTTTGGTGAGAACGTATATCTCTTTGCCGTTCGAGTTGGCAAATACGAAGTAAGGCTCGGAAGGATAGAGGTTGCTTTCACCATAACTGTCTGTGACATAGTAAGGTTCCAATGGTTTTTTCGACTTGAAAATTAAATTATCGGAGTCGAAAACGTAGACGAAAGGCTTGTTCGGGTCGTCGTAAGAATCGCCTTTTGAAATGATGTACAGACTCTTGTTAAGTTCTAGGTGGTCAAGGTATTTGATAGATGGACTATAGTAAGAACCTGATTCTAAGGTAATCTTGCCGTTATACATAAGGTCAAGTTCTTGAATCTCAGATGACTTGAAAACATTCCCGTTTTTGGCGAATATTCTGTCGCCGCTTTCGGAGAACCATAGATCGCCACCGGCGGAATAACTATAAGACAAATAGTATAAGTAGGAGGCAGCGCCATTTTGAATGTCGAATTTTTCTATTGACATGGAAGATATTCCATTCTCGGCATCGTAAATATATTTCCCGGAAGGATGAAGTTTCGCAACAGCTCCGGCGTAGATGGTGTTGCCTATGTGAAATTGTTCGATGGAATTCGGAATGGTTACGTCAATGCATCTGATGTGCTCCCACTGATCCCTTTTCGGAAAAGCGTATGCCCAGCCGTTTGGTCCTAAAACGATATCCAGTGCATAGCATGAAATGCTGTTTTCGGTCAGTATCTGCTTCGTTTCCAAATCAATGTAGGTGATGTGAGCATCGTGTCCGACAACTGCTTTGGTTCCGTCTAATGAAATGCTTACGCAGGTTGGAATATACGACAAAGACACGGCATCGGTGGTTTTTGTGTCAACATGGTAGATGTTTAATGTACGGTCGGCTGCAACGTAAACCATTATGTTTTTCGTTTTTGAATACTCGGCATCAATGACATCTTTTGTCAATATCTGCTTTCTTTCGAAGGCAATGGGAATAGTGGTTGTTTCGTTGTTGATAGTGACGTAAATCTCAGGATCGACGGTCGCTGACATCAGATCTTCTTTGTCAATGTTGACTCTGATTTCGGCTTGCTTGCCGACGGCTACGCTTCCGTTTGTTGAAGACAAATGAATGTGGTCCGTGGAAGTTGTAATTGAATAATGGAAAGAAAGGTCGCCTTCATTCTTGATAATCAGCTTTTCGCTTGTGCTTTGGCCAGGGAAAAGAATCATTTCCGGCAAAGAATACAATGTGTATTGTTCGGGAAACATGAGCAAAGTGACCGATTTGCGCCCGAAGGAAGAACGGATAAGAAGTTCTTCTGAATGTATTCCGTAAGAATAATTCTGATAGGAAGTTACGTTTACCGAGACGGTCTCACCCTCTTCGATTCTCCCTGATTCAGGATTTACTTGAACGTCATACGGAATGTCGATGAATTGGAAACTGCATGTAGAAGACGAGTTCGTCGAAAGCGTTAATTCTTGGCTTCCTGGACCATAAAAATACAAGGTGTCGCTGGAAAGCTTTAATTCTTCCGAATCGCTGTCGTCCTTGTTGCATCCGGTTGCAAGGACTAAGAATAGTAGGCAGGCAAAGAGTGCCGACACTGACAGTTTTTGTGCGTAATTTTGTAAGGTTTTCATTTTTAATAAGTTAAATTAATACAAGAGTAATTCAATCTGCTTTTCAAGTATTGATGAATTTGATAAGTCTGTCACTGACTTTTGATTTGCAAAGTTAGAATAACTTGGTATTGCAAGCAAACTTTTTACATAAAAAAACAAGTCCACCTCAAAAAGAGATGGACTGCTTTTGGATGAAAAATAAAAAAGACTATCCTTTTACAGCTTCAGCAACGGCTTTGCCTAAATTGTAAAGCCTGTCAATGTCGTCTTCGCGGATTGGTGCGCCTTTCACTTCAACGCTTTCGGTGACAAGGTTCCAACTGCCTTCTTCAGCGT
>JAGHTK010000059.1 GCA_018065435.1 Candidatus Alistipes equi | reverse complement strand
TTTGAAGGTTACGAATTGCTGAGAAGTTTACATGTTTGATTAACAATAGTTTATATGTATAGTGATTAAATTTGGCGATTTCTTAGTAAATCGCGATACATGACAGTACCGACCGGCAAGTACATCGCCAAATACAACATGCAATAATAGCCTTTGTATCATTAACATCTAATTCTTCTGTTGGACGCAATGTTGTTTTTACATAAAAAAATAGGGCAAAACTGCCCTATAATTTGAAATATTTGCCCGTCTGGCAAGAAGACTATTCGAAGTCGATTTCTAACTTTGGTGTGTCTTTTGCCAAATTAGCAACCATCAGAATAATGTCTGCATGGCTTATTCCCAGAGCGTCTGCCATTCTAAGAAGGGATTCAACCTCGCAAAAAGACATCGTTCCATCCGAGAGAACAATTTCCATATAGGCCTCAAAGATAAGTGCCAAATCATCGTTGTCTACTTCCGATGCATGTTTGTGCAGATATTTTGTGACTGCATTGTGATTCATTACACGGATTTCCTTATAGAAGTTTTCCACCGTGTCAATAAACTTGTCGTTTGGAAATTCCAGTAATGATGCTATGTCACCCAGAACGCTTTTTTCTCCTTCCTTAAAACTGCCATCTGCAGTTACTGCCAACGCCATAAGGGCGGCTGCGGTCTCCATTGCTGTTTTCATGTTCTGTTTCGTTTTTTATCCGGTGTAAATCCGAAATATGTGAGTGAATTATTTTGCAATTTTTGCCCATGAATCCTTAAGTGTCACAGTGCGGTTAAATACGAGATTATCCTCTGTGGAATCTGTATCTAGGCAGAAGTAACCAACTCTTTCGAACTGGAATTTATCTCCAATTTGTGCTTCTTTAAGTGAAGGTTCCAAATAGGCCTCAGTCTTTACAAGACTTTCTGGATTGAGGTTATCCTCCCAGGATGTCTGTCCAAGTGATGTATCGAAAGGATCTTCCGTTTTGAATAGTGGATTGAAAAGGCGTACCTCGGACTTAATGGCATGACGAGCCGAAACCCAGTGAATCACACCTTTTACCTTACGGCCATCGGATGAAGAACCGCATCCCGATTCAGGATCGTAGCTACAGATAAGTTCCACTATATTACCTTCCGAGTCCTTTATAACCTCTTCGCACTTGATAAGGTAGGAATAACGTAGACGTACTTCTCCACCTGGTTGCAAGCGGAAGTACTTTTTCGGAGGATTCTCCATAAAGTCATCTCTTTCGATGTATATTTCCTTCGAAAATGGTACAAGACGTGTTCCTGCGTTTTCATCTTCTGGATTGTTAATTGCTTCACGCATCTCAACGCGGTTCTCATCCCAATTTCTAATCGTTACCTTCAAAGGATTCAAAACTGCCATTCGGCGAAGGGCGATACGATTCAAATCCTCCCTTACGCAATACTCCATCTTTCCAAGATCTATTACGTTGTCGCGCTTGGCAACACCTACCATTTCAGCAAAGGCGCGTACCGATGCCGGTGTATAGCCTTTTCTTCTTAGAGCGCAGATGGTTGGCATTCTTGGGTCATCCCATCCCATTACGGCACCCTCCTTTACAAGTTTTAAGAGGTTGCGCTTACTCATCATAGTGTACGTGAGGTTCAGTCGTGCGAATTCATATTGATGTGATGGATATATCTCCAGAGCGTTGATGAACCAGTCATAAAGCGGACGATGAACGTCGAACTCCAGGGTGCATATCGAGTGCGTTATCTTTTCCAGAGAATCGCTTTGGCCATGGGCATAGTCATACATAGGGTAGATACACCACTTGTTGCCTGTACGGTGATGCTCTGCATGAATTATGCGGTACATTATTGGATCTCTAAAAAGCATATTTGGATGTGCCATATCAATCTTCGCACGTAAAACCTTCTCGCCGTCTGAGAACTCACCCTGTTTCATTCTGCGGAAAAGGTCAAGGTTTTCCTCCACCGTGCGATTTCTCCAAGGGGATTCTTTTCCTGGCTCGGATACCGTTCCACGATTCTCACGTATTTCCTCTTGTGTCTGATCATCCACATAGGCCAATCCCTTCTGAATAAGAACTTCAGCCCAATCGTAGAGTTGGTCGAAGTAGTCGGAAGCATACTTTTCCTG
The DNA here is from genome assembly GCA_018065435.1 of Candidatus Alistipes equi. Classification (GTDB taxonomy): domain Bacteria; phylum Bacteroidota; class Bacteroidia; order Bacteroidales; family Rikenellaceae; genus Alistipes; species Alistipes equi. The sequence goes on along the minus strand of JAGHTK010000059.1, from coordinate 8,520 downwards.
AGCCCACTGGAATCCTAACCATTGGATGTCCTGCTTTATGGAATCTACGTATTCGGTATCTTCCTTTACTGGATTCGTGTCATCGAAACGCAGATTACACTTTCCACCATATTTTTTTGCCAGACCAAAGTTTATGCATATGCTCTTGGCATGACCTATGTGAAGGTATCCGTTTGGTTCCGGAGGAAAGCGTGTCTGAACTCGTTTTTCACCGCGTGCCATGGATTCCTCAATGATTTCTTCGAGGAAATTGAGATTTTTCTCTACATGTTCCTCCTTAATCTGTTCAGTCATATTTCTAATATGTTTTTAACATTTTCCTAAATTACAAAATTAGAATTTTTGCTGTAAACTCTTGATGTGATTTGTAACGAAAATGAAATTTTTCTCAACATTGGTATTATTCATGGGTAAAAACCCTGAATTTTTTTGACATTCAAAAAATAACTTACGTTCCTTTTTCGCCTTATCCATCTTATCGAGCATTCTCTTCATTCTTATTTCCCAGTTTTGATTTTAACTCTCGTAGTTTTTCGTATATATATTGACGCACGTTAATAAATACATTGCGATAAAAATTTGAAGGATGTTTAAGGAAATAGTTTAAACTTCACTTACTTTAAGTAAATTTGAAAGGATTTATGCTTATGCACACCTTGCCCAAGGCTGTAGGCCAAAGGCAAGGAGACCATATAAAAAACTTAAAAGCCCTTAACCCGTTTCTGCGGGACGTTTGAAAAAATCAAGATGCGGTATCTGTCAATTGGTAGGGGCACTAGTTTGCCGATTTTCTATCGCTATGATTTTAGGCTATTAAAACTCAAAAAAGAAAACTCCCACGAATTTTCGTGTGAGCTTCTATTAATCTATCATAGAGTCTTGTTTAACAGGCGGTACAAAACAATCCACATCCTTTTGAATAATTTTCGATGTCGTTTACTTTGTTGACATGAAAAGATAAAAGGAGTAAAAACTCCTACCAATAGTTGCCATTATTTCGAGAAATGAATTATTTGAGGGAATCTTTTGTCTACATGCGACGTTTCGAATGGATTTGATAGGATTGCTTTACTGGAATTAAGCTTTATTGCTCAAAAGAATTGCTAATTTTGCAAGCAGGTAGGTTTAGCCTTCCCTTAAACATTGAGACATATGCGAAAGATTACAAACGAGGAACTTAATCGTCCCACTTTGGAGCAGTACAAGCTTATTAGAAAAGTACCATGCCGCATTGTACTGGATAATATACGTTCGGCACAAAACGTTGGTTCATTCTTCCGTACGGCGGACGCCTTTTCGATGGAAGGTATTGACCTTTGTGGCATAACGGCCGTTCCTCCTTCAAGAGATATTCATAAAAGTTCGCTAGGCGCGGAATTTTCTGTTGAATGGAGACACTTTGCTTCAACTTTAGAGTGTGTAACTCTTCTAAAAGAGCAGGGCTATCGCGTTTTTTCGGTTGAACAGGTCGAAAATTCTTTGTCGTTGGAAAATTTTCATCCGACTTTCGATAATTGTATTGCTCTTGTTTTTGGAAACGAGGTGATGGGTGTCGATCAACAGGTGGTTGATTTATGTGATGGCGCTTTGGAAATTCCTCAACGTGGAACGAAGCATTCCCTTAATGTTTCCGTTGCCGGTGGAGTTGTTTTATGGAAGGTTTTTGAATCCTTTCAAACAAAATAGAATTGAGATTTTTTGGTTCTGCTTTTTTCTTTTATTACATTAATTTCTATACATTTGCGCTATAGAATGTTCGGGTTTTTCTTTAACGTTTTTCAAAGAAATCAAACATAGGGAGTTCTTCTTACTTTTAGAAAAATCGATTCGTTTTTCGTTGGTTAGTTTTACACATATTAATTTTCTAATTTTTTTCTGTACTATGAAAGTGAAAGGATTTTGGAGCATCTTTGTGATTTCTATTATGGTATTAGGTGCTGTGGCCGCTTTGTATTCCTGTGGTAATAGCAATTCTTCTTCCGGTGACATTCCAAGTGAAACTACCGGTGGTGGGGCTTCTGCTGAAAATTTTATTGGTTCCTATAAGGCTGTGACAGCAAATAATTATGATATCCATGCTATATTCTCAGAGGGTGGCGTGGGCTTCCTTACAATCAGTTCATTTGATTCAAGTTATAGTGGCTCTGGAACTGAAACTATAAATTTCACCTACTTTCAATCAGGTAATTCGGGATATATTCAGACGGCTGATTATTATAAAACTCGACTTACATTTCAGATTCGGGATGGCTTCATTGTCCTAAATATGGACAATGGTGATGTCTATTGCATCCTCTATAAAGACGGACATAATCTAGGCAAACCAGATTCAAGCAGATTCGCGGGCACATGGCATAATACTGTTGGTGGAAATTTATCTACAGTCACAATCAATGACAATGGCTCTGCTTTTGCTTCTTTATACATAAAGGGTTATCCCGAGCCTCAGCAGCTAAATCTTACTTATAGCATGCGTAATAAGTACATAGCTAATTTCTATGTACCTATGTACTCTCAATTTAGTTCAGACTCCATTCCTGCTATTGTGATTGAAAACGTACTTTATGTATGTGATGCAGAAGGCTATGTAGATGCACAGTTAATATTTACGAAAGCTCTTTGATGCCTTTTAAGATGGAACTTCGTTCGGTGTACCGTTCATTCGGCCTGATGTTGGTTCTTATGGCTTCTTGCATGCTGGGTTACTATGATCCGGCATGCAAGTTTTCTTTTCATCTTTTTACAACATCTTTTCTTACAGCCACTATTTTCTCTTTGCCGACGGGGTTTCTTCCAAAGTATGCGCGTTTTTCGATACAGCTCTTTATTGGTGAGACTTTTATCCTTCTTTCGCTTGTTGATGTATACTGCCAGGAGTATCTTCACAGCTCTCTTTCAACATCTATATTTTCTTCGATTCTTAATACGAATCTAAGGGAAACAGCCGAGTTCTTAAGCTCGTTTTTCTCGGTAAAAATCTTTCTTAACTGGCGTATTACTTTTCTTATTCTACTCTTCTTTATATCTCCGTTTTTTTATACAAAACGTTTTTTTGTAGCGCTGCAAAGCTTCTTTCTTTCTTTTAGGCTTAAAGCAAAAAAAATTGTTTATTGTTTGCTTTTACTTCTTTTCGTTTTAAGCATTTCCATCGAGGCCAATCCGTTCTATAATTATCTTAAATTTTTCTTCGGACATGGTGCACTTTATACTGAAGAACTAATTTTCCGTCACTATCACGAAAACGTAAAACTTCCCTTTTTTCGTGCTTCGTACGCCTATATGGCAACTTCTCAATCCAAAAAGTTGGTGGAAGACATCCTTAAGAACTCATCCCAGGCAAGTCTGGAATCTTGTTCGATGTTAACTCCGCATATCGTTCTTATTATCGGTGAAAGTTACAATAAACATCATAGCGCTCTTTATGGCTATTCACTTCCAACAACACCTCTTCAACTAAAACGATTCGAGCAGGGAACTTTATTCCCGTTTTATGATGTAGTCTCGCCGTGGAACATTACAAGCAATGCGTTTTTGTGTATGTTCTCTACATGGGATTCTTCACGCAAGGATTCAATTGGAAATTATCCGCTTTTTCCTGTACTTTTCAAACGCGCTGGCTATCACGTTACATTCTTCTCGAATCAGTATGTAACCAGAGGGTTACTTCGAACAGGAACAAATCAGGCTGGCTTTTTCTTTCTCTCATCACCTTCTTTATGCAATGAAATGTTCGATTATAGAAATAAGAAGGCATACGGATTTGATCAAAGAGCCATATATGAATTTTCGAAATTAAAGAGCTCCAGAGGCGATATCCCATATACGCTGGATATTATTCACCTTATGGGTCAACACTTTGACTACAAAAATCGTTATTCAGCCCAAATGGGACAATTTTCAATTCAGGACATTAAACGCGATGATTTAAGTGATTCCCAAAAGGAAACTGTTATGCACTATGATAATGCTACTTTTTCTAATGACATTGTAGTGGATAGTATACTTTCTCTTTATGAAAATGAGGATGCTGTTGTCGTTTATCTTTCGGATCATGGAGAACTTGTCTATGATTGTTCACAAGTTTCGGGACGACTCTTTGAGACTCCGACCCCGGAAATTGCAAAGTATCAGTTCGAGGTGCCTATGTGGATATGGGGTTCAAAAAAATTCATAGACTCTCATCCTGATGTCATTTCTTCGATTCGTGAAGGGTGTAATCGTCCTTTTTCTACGGATGATTTACATCAGATACTTTTTTCGCTTTCGGGAATTGAATGTCAGTATAAAGATGATTCACGCAATCCTCTTTCAAAATGCTATAAACCAAAAAAACGTATTATAGCAGGGGAGGTGGATTATGATTTACTTCTTAAGAAATACAATTGAGTTTTTGGGTGGTTTTTGATGTAGTCATATTCTTAAAAACGAACAAAGACTTCCCCCTTTTTCTTTACAATCTTTCAATAGGGTAGAATTCCCCTTTTTCTTGCTAGAAGTTACATCCCGTTTTACGTTCGAAAATATCCACGCCTCTATTTTTAATCAAACACTTTTTGGTTACTTTTGAAAAAAATCAAATTATGGTACAACAGGAACAGCTCACTAAGCTTAGAAATCGTCTGGATACGATAAGGAGGTGTCTTTGACATCGACAGACTTACAATAGAATTACAGAACGAAGAAGAAAAGACCCAAGAGCCGGATTTTTGGTCCGATCCGGAAAAAGCACGCAAACAACTAAAAAAGGTTTCCGACTTAAAAGGTTGGATTACATCTTACCTCTCACTTGAAAAACAAGTTGAGGAGGCCGAAGTTATGCCTTCGTTTTTTGAAGAAGGTATAGCATCCGAAGCGGATGTTGATCAATCTTACGAAAATGCCCTTAAATCAACCGAAGAACTGGAACTTAAGAATATGCTTCGTTTGGAGGAGGATCGTATGGATGTCATTATGGATATCAATGCCGGTGCTGGTGGCACGGAAGCTCTTGATTGGGCATCGATGCTTCTTAGACTCTACACAAGATGGGCCGAAAGGCGTGGATATAAACTTAAGGTCCTTTCCTTGCAAGAAGGAGAAGAAGTGGGCGTAAAGTCATGCACTTTGGAAATAAGTGGAGAGTTCGCATACGGCTACTTAAAGTCTGAGAACGGCGTTCACCGTATGGTGCGTCTTTCACCATTCAATGCCAACAATAAGCGTCAGACCACATTTGCATCCGTCTCGGTTGTGCCTGCCGTAGATGATTCCATAGAGGTTAATGTTCTTCAGCAGAATGTCGTGTGGGAAACTTTTCGTTCGTCGGGAGCCGGTGGACAGAACGTTAATAAGGTTGAAACTGCAGCCCGTCTTAGGTATCACTTTACGGATGAAGACTCTGGAGAGGAAATATCCTACATCATAGAAAATCAAGAAACACGTTCACAACTTCAAAATAAGGAGAATGCGATGCGCATTCTTCGTTCGAAGTTGTATCAGTATCAACTAGACAAACGAAATCGTCTGCGTCAGATGCTTGAAGCGGAGAAAAAGAAGATTGAGTGGGGCTCTCAGATACGTTCCTACGTCTTCGATGATCGAAGAGTAAAGGATCATCGTACACTTTATCAGACTTCGGATGTGGAGGCTGTGATGGATGGCGAAATAGATGAATTTATTAAATCTTTTCTAATGCAGTTCGGAGGCAATGCTTAGAAAATTTCTTTTCGTATTTTTTGTCTGTATTACAGTAAATGCATACTGCGACAATACACTTTTTACTGTGGATTCTCTTCCTTCTACGGACGTAAGATTGAAGGCAGCCAATAAAAATTTCGCTTTGGCAGATGATAGGGAGGATGTATGGGTCCCATTTCTAAAGCATAAGCGTGTGGCTTTACTTGGAAACCATACTTCACTTAATTCACGCAAAGAGCATCTTTTGGATAGAATGCTTCAAAACGGAATCGATGTCAGAGGGGTCTTCTCCCCAGAACATGGCTTTCGAGGGAACGCTGATGCGGGTGAAAAAGTTTCTTCCGATGTCGATAAACAAACTGGAATTCCGATATGGTCATTGTATGGAGGCGGTAAAACACTCACTGCGCTACAGAATTCTCAAATTGATGTTGTTGTTGTCGATTTACAGGATGTAGGACTTCGTTTCTATACATACTACATTACGATGCTTCGTGTAATGGAGGCGTGTTATAATTACAATATCGATGTGCTTATAATGGATAGGCCGAATCCCAACGGAATGTATGTTGATGGTCCGGTGCTTGATATGACGTATCGCTCGGGTGTGGGAGCTCTTCCAATTCCTATTGTGCATGGAATGACTATGGGAGAGTTGGCCCTAATGGCCATCGGTGAAGGATGGACTAAGGCTAAGGTCCATGTACTATCGTGTCTGGGTTACACGCACTCTACAAGATGGCATATTCAGGTAGCACCTTCTCCTAATCTTAAATCACAGCACGCCGTATATCTATATCCTTCGACATGTCTTTTTGAAGGAACCATTCTTTCCTTGGGTCGTGGAACCGATTACCCTTTTGAATGTTATGGTCATCCCGATATGAGTTCCTGTGACTTTTCATTTACTCCAAGAAGTGTTCCTGGAGCGAAACATCCTCCGCTTGAAAATATGCTTTGCTACGGAGTGGATCTAAGACAGAAAGCGGATGAACAGATTATTTCAGAAGGGTTCACTTTACGATATATAATCGATGCGTATGAAAAAATGGGAAGACCGGAAAATTTTTTCACGCCGTTTTTTAGAAAGCTTGTCGGAAATATCTACATCGAGCAGCAGATCGTAAAAGGAACTTCTGAAGAACAGATTAGAAAGCGATACCTTCCGGAAGTGGAAAAATTTCTTCCTATTAGAGAGAAGTATCTTTTATATGAAGAGTGATAGTTGGGTTGGTATTCACCTTTTTGTCTATAGGCTGGAAAATGTTTGACTTGTTTCTTGACTTTTTAAGTTGAAATTATGTTTTGAGTTCCTTCAATGGTAAGTTACAGAACTAAAATGCCTATTTTCTTTTTGAGAAGGTCTATCTCATTATTTGAAAGTCCTGCAAGCATCATGTAGTTACGGGCAACTTTTTCTAAATCTAACCCTTCTATTGAAATGTTGTCAAAATTCATCTCTCCTATTTTTGGCCATAGTTCAGGATGCGCTATATGATATATCATCCGTTTTCCGTTCTTGTTCCACGTAAGTTCATATTGCTCAGAACCTTTTATCTGCTTGTACATATTTTCGAAGGTAAGCATGTAATCTGCTTTTATCTGATCAATCGAGGCGCCGCAGAGTGCTTCTAAGAGAATAAAGTAGAACCCCGTTCTATCTTTTCCTTCATTGCAGTGTATTAGAACAGGTGTATCACGTTCAATAATTTCCCTAAGTGCACGTACAAGTTTTGTCATGAAAGTAGTGGTGATATAATCCAAATCAGAGCCTAAACCGATTATGCTGTTTTGAGTAAATAGTACTTGTGAGTAGCTCCCTTGATTCTCTTCTGCTGCAAGCAATTCTTTCACTTTTTCATCGGAGTCGGCTATGTCAATAAAGGTCTTTATACCAGCTTCTCGTGCAAGCTTATCGGTGTAAGAGAAGCGTACTCGATTGCTCTTGAAATTAATGGGACTTGTACTTCGGTAAAGCGTTATTGGCTTTATACCGCTAGTTTCGACTTTGCGGAAATTGGCAAATATTTCATCTGATGCATACTCCTCTCGTGAGTAAGAATACGTACCTTTTAGAAGTTCATACTCCTTTAGATAGCCTTCCTTTTGCTTCATGCATACAATAACTTTATCACCAATCTCACCTCCGACATGATAGTGAAAGCTACCATTGGCAATACTTATTGATAGCGATGTGTCCTGCCTATTATAGTTGCACAGACACGAAGACAGGCTTCCGCACTGAGTGTAGGCATCTATATATGGAGCATCAACCACGATGTTTTTTCCAATGTATATTGAAAGCATATCTCCGTAAGATACTCCTTTTTCTTCCAGTTGTTTTGGTAGAAAAGAAGTTATAAGTCCGCCATATTCATCAATTTTGATCACTGTGCCTTCTATGATGGGCTCAAAAGGAATGTCTATCCTGTTTTCATTACAGGAAAAAACTAGTAGTGATAATACTAGGACAACGTATGTGTGTATTTTAATTCTCATTTTTGCAAGGTAATGATTTTTTCATTATCAAAAGGTTTTTTCTAAGAAATTTTACGGATGCTATTCTATGTATTTACAGATTGGTATTATAAAATCTAAGTCCTGAAATTAAGTTGATTTCAAAATAAATCTTCCCTCAGAATTTTCAACTCGAACAATTGTAAAACATGAGTGAAGACTTGAAAAAATAATGTAGTGAAAAAAGTTGTTCAGATTCGAAACCTGCTAAATGTTCTACTTCGAAGGGTATGAGGCTCCGCGAAGGGGGTGTTTTTGAAGTTCCCAGGTAGAGATACCTTTGAGCTGAACTTAAACACCAACACTATGGGAACATTTATACCAGTC
>JAGHTK010000006.1 GCA_018065435.1 Candidatus Alistipes equi | reverse complement strand
TCGGTCTTTCTAAACATAGCAACTAGACTTATTATTTATGTGCAATTTAATCATAAATAATGACATAAGCAAATAAATTCTTGACTATCGTTCATTTTTTTACACTTTCTGTAATATTTCTATCCCAAGAAAATCAATCCGCAATTTAGGGCTTTGGACTTTTTAAAGTGGACTCAATCTTAGAAACAGATAAAGAAGTAGGTAATATGGTTGAGACTGCAATATTTGCACAATGGATTACTCGCCAGAGTACAGAGATTCATTATGCAAATTGGAGAATCAATGCAAAAAAACAGGGGGAGGTTGACATTGTGGGGTTAAATATTGCTAAACAAAAACCAAATTGGGTTGTTGAAATTAAATGGACAGATCGATACTTTGAGAAACCAGGAGAATTAGACTCTTTACTATATTTCATGGAGAATAATAATCTTAATGACGCCATTGTCACCAGTATAAATAGCGAAGGTATTAAGAAACTTGAAAAAGTAAATTTGATATTTATACCTTCAGCTTGTTATGCCTATATTGTTGGAGAAAACACATTAAAGCAAGTTAAGAAATCTTATGGTCTGTAAAATAATAAGCACATTTAAACATGCTTATTTGAAAAATGCCTTAATATCGTTTGGTTTTCAGTTATTTACAAAGGTACAATAAGAATCAAAAGTTATTTGGATATGCGAATGATAAAGCGTATGTCTCGCATGGGTTACAAGTTCTTAAGAATGTCCAAAAATTCCGCGGTAGTAACTACTATCGGGTCTTTCTTCCTGCGGGCGTTGACCTAAATGATAGGGACAGATATCAGATTGTGGAAAGCAAACTTCGTTTTAGACTCGTATATGTTCAAGAACACGTTAAAAAGGTGCCCTACAGATCTATAAAAGTGTATAACAAACTTACGAAGCGTCTACTTCCGCCGGCTACTATAACAGGAACTGTTTTAAAGGGTAGTATGTATAGCGCAAGCTTGATTGCCCTACGATGACGATACGCTGGCACTACGATGACCTATTTCTGCTCAAACAGTTTTGTGCCATGATGAGCCTTGGGCGTTTATGTTATGCGGAGTTACTCCGTCTTTTTGTTTCTTCGATTTACGATTTATACGTTCTCGTCATCATCCTTTTCTTCGGGCAATGCCTCCCAGCGGTCAGCAGGTTGAAGTGCACCGGACGCTTAGAGTAGACACGAGAAAGATGCACCGGAATTGTACCTAGAGAGAACTTCCAAAATTGATTGTTTTGTATTGTTTCATCATACGAATATACTCTTTCTCTTTTCCATTTAGGAGTTCATTTAGCTTTTGATGAAATCTTGGCGAGTGATTGTGGTGCAGAGTATGTACAAGTTCGTGCAGAATAATATATCGTCTAAGTTCCATAGGAAGTGTTACCACCGATACGCTAAGACGTATGCAGTTGTTATAAGTGCATATACCCCAGAAAGAGTGTGCTTTAGTAAGAGAAAACCTTTTTACCGGAAAAGAGTATTTTTGTGAAAGAGCTTTGAAAAGCGGAGGTAGTTCTTCCTTTGCTTTTTCAATAATAGCTCTTAGTTCATCCGTAGAATATTTAGGCGTGTTTTGATGCTTGATAGTCTGTTTTGAAAGGGCCTTTAGGATAAAGTCTTCATGACTTTCCATAAAATTTATCCCTTTTTTAAGGCTTACTCCGTATGGTAATCTCAGGCGAATTTCGTTGCAAAGTACTGCAACAGAAATCCTTCGCATGGACAAAGTACTATTAACAACAATCTTACCAAATTTGGGATGCAAAAGCTCACTTTTCATCTTTATCCGATACGTTGCCTTACCACTTCATATATCATTATAGCCGCTGCAGCCGATACGTTGAGTGACTCTACTGCTCCAATCATTGGAATAGCCAGTTGCTCATCACAAAGTTTTAAAACATCCTTCGATATGCCTTCATCTTCAGAACCCATAACAATGGCTGTGGGCTTTCTAAAATCAGCATCATAGAGAAGCTTGCGGCTCTTTTCAGTTGCGGCTACAATTTGAAATCCCTCCTGTTGAAGAGTTCGTGCAGCATTTCTGATGGAACCTACACGGCATACAGGTATGCGTGTAAGAGCACCTGCGGAAGAACGTATCGATTCTGCGTTTACGGGAGCTGAACTACGAGATGATGTGACAAGACCATGAACACCAGCACATTCAGCCGAGCGTGCAATAGCTCCGAAGTTTCTCACATCCGTTATTCCATCCATAAGGATAACAAATGGAGTTTCATCCTCAGGAACGCGGTCCAAAATATCTGTTAACTCAACGTATTTAATCTGAGCAATCTGAGCTACAACACCCTGATGGTTTCCTGTTGTAAGACGATTAAGTTTCTCGACGGGTACCTCTTGATAGTGTATGCGGTATCTTAAAAGAAGATCTTTCAAGTCTTCCATCAATTTTCCTTCTGCACCCTTCTTTATATAAATGCGTTCAATCTGTTTTTGGGAGGTAACAGCCTCTGCTACAGGCCTGATGCCATATACCAAGTTTTCCTTTTCCATCACTCGTTCTCTAAAATTTCCAATTCATAACTTGCCTTTTCCCACTCATGCATATAATGGTCGTAATCATGCTTGAGATGTTCGTATTTTTCATACATCTCGCTATTGTATTGTGTGGATGTGGCAAGAATCGTTTCCTGCTCCTTCATCTGAGCTTCAATCTTTTCAAGCATCGCTTCAATATCTTCAACCTTGCGACGTGCTTTTCTAAGGACTTTTTCCTGTTCCTTCTTTTCAATGTATGACTGTTTTCCAAGGTTGTTTGTTACGTTTTCTGAAACGATTTTCGTGGTATCACGTCTTTCAACTTCCCTAAGGGATTCAATCTTACGCTTTTCCAAAAAGTAGTAAATACCTCCGAGGTATTCATTAACCTTTCCGTCACGGTATTCGTAGACTCTCTCAACAAGACCATCCAAAAATTCTCTGTCATGCGATACAACAAGAAGCGTTCCGTCGTATTTTTTCAGGGCTTCCTTTAAGATGTCCTTTGAACGCATGTCCATATGGTTCGTAGGTTCGTCCAAAACGAGGAAATTGTGCGGTTGAAGCATCATACGAGCCATCGCCAGTCGCGAACGTTCTCCTCCTGAGAGGACCTTTACCTTCTTATCTATGTCTTCACCTCGGAACAGAAAAGCTCCCAGGATATCACGCAGACGTGTTCGTACATCTCCTACGGCTGCCTGATCCACAGTGTCGTATACCGTAAAGTCACCGTTCATCAAATCATCCTGATTCTGCGCATAGTATCCAATATCGACACTTGCGCCAAGTCGAACAGTACCTTCCGTAGGTTCAATTTGCTGCAAAATCATCTTGGCCATAGTTGTCTTCCCCTCTCCGTTTCGACCAACAAAGGCTATTCTATCTCCCTTTTTGATTGTGAATGATGCTCCGGAGAAGACCCTGTGTGAGTTAAAAGACTTTCCGGCATCTTTTATCTCGGCTACAATCTGTCCCGAGTGCGGAGATGGAGGAAATTTTAAGTGCATTGTCTGAATGTCTTCCTGTTCGACCTCGATGCGTTCCAGCTTTTCCAGTTGTTTGATACGAGACTGAACCTGATTGCTCTTTGTTGGCTTGTAGCGGAACTTTTCGATGAATTCCTCACTCTTTTCTATAAGACGTTGTTGATTCTCGAAAGTGGCCATCTGTTGCTGGCGACGTTCAGCACGAAGTTTTGTAAATTCCGAGTAGGGAACCTTGTAATCGTAAATCTTTCCCAGCGAGAGCTCGATTGTGCGCGTAGTGACATTGTCCAAAAAGGCTCTATCGTGCGAAATAAGAAGAACAGCTCCGTTGTAGTTTTTAAGGTATTCTTCAAGCCATTGAATGGATTCTATGTCAAGGTGGTTCGTGGGCTCATCCAAAAGAAAGATTGATGGACGACTTAAAAGCAACTTCGCAAGTTCGATACGCATGCGCCATCCGCCGGAGAATTCGCTCGTATGTTTCGAGAACTCCTCTCGTTTGAAACCTAGACCCAAAAGCGTCTTTTCAATGTCAGCTTCGCGTGTCTCGCCTCCCAAAATATGGTAGTGGTCCGTAAGTGTAGTTAGTTGTTGAACCAATTTTGAGTATTGCTCACTTTGATAATCTGTGCGATTGGATATCTCTTCTGTAATTCGCTTAATGTTTCGTTCTATCTGCAGGACTTCTTCAAAGGCCTTCTCGGTTTCCTCCAAAAGGGTAGTGGTATCCGCTACTGCCATTTGTTGAGGAAGATATCCAATAGTACAATCTTCGTTTTTAGTTATCTGCCCCAAGGTTGGTTGCTGCAGACCTGCAATCATCTTTAGAATTGTTGTCTTGCCCGCTCCGTTTCGTCCGACAAGTCCTATGCGGTCCTTCGCATTGATTAAAAACGATACTCCGTCCATAAGGGTCCAACCCCCGTATGAAACGTTTATATTGTCAACAGAAATCATACTTCGAGCATCCTTTCTATTTCTTTTTCAGGTTCATTGCTAGAGAATATGGCCGAACCTGCAACGACTATATCGACACCACTTTCGAAAACTTCCTTAACATTCTCAATTCCTACTCCTCCATCTATTTCTATAAGTGCCCTCGAAGATACCTTTTCGAGTTCCTCCTTGATACGCCGTACCTTGTCAAGTGATTCTGGTATGAATTTTTGGCCACCAAATCCAGGTTCTACGCTCATTACAAGTACCATATCAACACTGTTTAGATATGGAATTATGCTTTTTACAGGCGTTGAAGGGCGGAGCGTTATTCCAGCTTTTTTTGAAAGGGAATGGATTTTGGTAATGCACTCTTCTACATTTTTTGTAGACTCTACGTGAAAGGTTATTATATCCGCTCCCGAGTTTGCAAAGCGCTCGATGTATTTTTCAGGTTCTGTAATCATTAGATGAACATCCAGGACTTTCTCCGTAAGAGCTCGAACGCTTTTAAGTATCGGAAAGCCAAAAGATATGTTGTTGACAAAGACACCATCCATAACATCGAAATGTATCCACTCGGCCCGGGATTCGTTAAGCATTCTAATTTCCTGACCTAACTTTGAAAAGTTGGCGGATAGGATTGATGGAGAGATTATTCTCATAAAAAATTAATTTGTTACAAAAATAACTTTTCGGCATCAATTTTTCAATTCCTAGAGTAACTACTATCGCTATTTGAAAAAAGTATGTTGTGTCGCTCAGAAAGATTTTTATAATGTTTAGCCGAGAAAACCCATAAGTCTTCAGCTTATGGGATGAATCGGCTGTTTTTTCTTCTGCGAAGAAAATCATTATCCTTGGTTCTCTATATACCTGCGAACTGTTTCTGGCGATGCTTCTCCTATTGAGCATACAAAGTATCCGTCGCTC
>JAGHTK010000121.1 GCA_018065435.1 Candidatus Alistipes equi | reverse complement strand
TTCAAGGCCAAGGACTGTCTTGTTGTCAGGATCGCCGGAAGGGTACCAATATGATTTCATGCCTGAAGGAATGTATTTTGTCCAACCACTCGTGTTACTATCGCCAACATGATAAGGACAATTACTAAAATTAAGATAGGTACTTGTATCGCTTACATCGCTTGTTCCAGCCCATTGGTAATAGTGTCCAAATTCTTCAGGTTTGGTTGCACCTAGATTACAAGTTGCCCATCTTACACTGAGACCTAAATCCACAATTCCTGATTCATCCTTTTCTTCGCCTTTTTTCGTAAAGGTGAGATATTCATCGAAATTGTCAAACTGGCCGAAGACACCTCGCTTGATAATGACACTTTTGTTTTGAGAAACTTCTGCGTAGTGAGTTTCTGTCTCAAGACGCAATGTGAATCCACTTGAAAGTGTGCCTGGCAAAGCGCAGAAATAGTACCATTGCTCTTCATTGAAGGTACCTTTTTGGGGCATGGTAAGAACAATGCTATCCTTTTCTTCAAGAACTTCACTTACAACAGGTACTCCATTATCGAACTTTGTTTTGAACTTTCCGGCAATAGGTTCGCCACCATTGGCCCTGAACACAACCCTATTTATTCCATCTCTAGTAAGTCGGAAGCGCACACCGCCACAAACATTGTAGAAACCAAGATCAAAAGAATTGGCCTTGGCAACGCTTATGTTCGTGTCCTTAGCAAATGAACCTTCCTTGGCTGTTTGCTCCGTAGGAAGAATAGTTGTTATCGCATCTTCATTAAAAGAAGCATCTTCACGATAGGGATAGAGTGCCCAGAGAGTAGTTGAAGTTGACTGGTCCTCGCTTGAACCTATTATAACGGGAAAATTACCAGAAAATGTTGCTATCTGTTTAGGTGTTTGAATTGTCGTTTGCAAACACGAACTTGTACCCATCGCAAATAGTTTAATCTTATCTTCAGGTTCCCAATATATTTTGGTACCGCCATCGATAACAGTAGTCTTGGTATGCTTCGTCTCAGCAGAATAAGCAGTAATCGTCACATTATTTTCACAAGAAACGTCGTTATCAATTCCTTTTACACACGAAACTGCAAGAAACGCAGCCACCACAAAGAGGATATAATTATTCTTTTTCATAGCAAATCTCTAATTCAAGTTCCAATCTTCGTAACTGATTTCCTCTGAGCCTCCAGGTTCAGGACTTGTCTCGCAAAGAGAACGAGACGAATTTAAATTAACTACTTTGATGTCGAGCTTTAAGTATTTTGTTTTCATTGTTTTGCAAAATTTCAGTTTTCATGCAGTCACTTCCGTATTCTTGTTTAGTGCAAGCAACCTTACAGGTTAGAGTTCACTTGGCACCTTAAAGTTAATTCATTCATTATATAACTCAAGTTTCGCTGAGTGTTTTGCTAGGTTAAAATTGTTATTAAAAATTATCATAAAGAGGCAATAGCCTAAATAATACGTTGATTAAAAATAAGTTTTATTACTAGGCATAAACTAGCAAGTCTCTTTAGCCTACAAAAATATTAAAAAAGCAAGTAAACTTCAATGCACTTTTTTGTACAACAACTCTTTGATAGAGTAAATTACAAATGTGACTATAGTGCAAATAAACAATGTAGGACAAAGTAATTGGAACTTTAGGTTCTAAACTGTAAGTTTACTTCGTATAGGTAAGATAGCACTTTCATTCTGTACTACACTTCCTAATACATTGCCTAAAAAACCTCCTCTTTTGTGGAGACCTTTGATTGATATTCCGTGCTATTTACCGAGTTAAGGATTAAAGTCAGCGAAAAGACGCACTATGAATGCGTTATGTCTTAAGAATATCGAAAAACAAAGTGAGGCCCAGTTCAGCGCTAAATCCCAGTAATTTTCATACAAAACAAAAAAGGTAAGCGGGAATTCAACCACCTACCCATTTTTCTCTCAATTGAAATATGTATCCGTTACTTTACTACAAGTTTTCGATTGCATTTTCAAGTTTTATTCCTGTTCGATTTGTTCATCATCCGGAGCAAGGATTCTTCCACAATATTCACAAACAATAATGCGCTTACTCTGACGGATATCAGCCTGACGCTGTGAAGGAATGCGGTTAAAGCATCCGCTGCATGCATCTCTTTGGATTGTCACAACAGCAAGTCCGTTTCTTACCTTGGAACGGATACGATTATATGCTCCAAGTAAACGATCATCAATCATCTTGCTCTTTTCGAGTGCCTTTTCGGAAAGTTCCTTTATAACAGGTTCCGTATCAACATCGATATTGTTTAACTCTCCAAGTTTAACATCGAGGTCTTTCTTCTTTTCGACAATGGCCGTCTCAACATCCGCAAGAGCCGTCTTTTTGAATTCAATTTCATTAGTTGCTGAAGTGATGTTCTTCTCGGCATGTACAATCTCAAGTTTCTGGAACTCTATTTCCTCCTCTAGAGTAACAAGTTCACGATTGTTTCTAACGTTATCAGACTGTTTCGAATAGCTTTCGATAAGCTTTTTTGCTTCTTCGATAGTACGCTTCTTCAGTTTGATTTCAGCTTTAAGATTGTCAATTGCACTCTGGATATTTGTCTTTCTAGTGTTAAGACCTTCAATAGTATCCTCCAATTCTTTCACCTCATCAGGAAGTGCCCCCTTGACCTTATTTATTTCATCTATCTGAGAATCAATTTTCTGTAACTCGTACAAAGCTCTAATTTTCTCAGCGACAGAAAAATCAACATCAGTCGTATTCTTTCTTGCCATATATAGTATGTTTTATTTGTCTTAAATGCAATGAATGGGAGTTCTAGCCACAATACTCCTATGGAGTGCAAATTTAGATATTTTTTTTGATAAAATGTCAAACAAAATATCTATTGCACATCTTTCGCTCTCAAAATGTCCAACATCCGCAACAACAAGTCTTCCATCAGGCGAATAAAAATCGTTGTATTTCAAATCGGACGTTATGTAAAGTTGAGCCCCACAAGCTACAGCACGCTCCATAAGTGAAGCACCGGCACCTGTACATATTGCAACACGGCTAATAGGTTTTCCCAATAAATCGCTATGTCTTACCACTTCGGCCTGAAGCTTTTGCTTAACAAAACCCAAATAAGACACCTCATCCCATGCACTAGAAAGTTCCCCTACTACGCCAAAGCCTGAATTTAAGACGTGGCCTTCGGATAAAAGAGTCACACTGTGAAGTCCCAAAATCTCTGCAAGACGCCATGACATGCCATTAGGAGCTGCATCAAGATTAGTATGCGCGGCATAAAGCGCAATTCCCTCACTAATTGCACGTTCAACGCATCGCTGGGTTAGAGTCTGGGAGTTGAATCTTTTCTGTCCATGAAATATGATAGGATGGTGTGTAATAACCATGTTGCAGTTTTTTTCGATAGCTTCGTCCAAAACTTCTTCCGTTACATCAACAGCAAGAAGAATTCCCAACACATCTTGATTCGGTCTTCCAACCACAAGACCCGAATTGTCATAATCCTCTTGCAAAGACAGTGGAGCAAACTGCTCGATAATTGTGGTAATATCTTCTACTTTCATAAATCAAAAAGTGTAGGTTCAAAGATTTTTTTTACATCGATTTTTGCCGAAGCTTCATCTATCTGTTCTTCTTGTTGCATAGCATCGTTATTCTCAGGCGTATCATCATGAAAAGTTTCCACATCATTAGAAGCCTCAAAGACAACCATATCATCACGTCCCAAATTCTCACGTATATCCAAAAGCATCGCCCTTAGGTTCTGGAGTCTTTCAAGGACATCCATCTGCCTTGATACATCACGATTTTGACGAAGTTGCTCTTCAATAACCTGATTCGCACCCTTAAGCGTCATCCCCTTTTCCTTGACAAGATGATAGATAAGTTTCAGCGTATCCAAATCGGATTTAGTAAATAGTCTGTTGCCCTTTGCATTTCTTTTAGGTTTTAAGACCTTAAACTGCGAGCACCAATAACGAATCAAAGACGCATTGACATCAAGCATCTGCATCACTTCGTTCATATGGTAATACATTTTTTCTTCCATGACTACAAATTCTGAATCCTAAGCGGTTGCGGATACATATTATTAATTCTGTTTCCAATCTTTTTGGCATATCCTAACGATAAGCCTGCGTATAGAAGAAGGCAAATACCCTGAGGCGCATCTTCAAGTATAACATCATGCCTTCGTAAGTACTCTAAGGCGTCATCTTTTTGAAGTTCAATTTCAGGCGTTGCTCCAACTTTACGCTCGATGTATTGTGACAAAGCCCATGATGGCTTTAATGTGTTTTTGAATATTTCTCCCATCTGAACTCCTGCATACAGAGAGGGAATCGTGCTAATCACATCTATAACGTCTTTCCAAGAGGCTGAATTGAATGCATAAAAATTGTCAGATATTCGTCCGAAAGAAAAATCTTCCGGTCTATTAAGCCACTTAGAAAGAATTTCACGCTCGGCCTTGGATGTGATTTGAAGTACCTTACGTTTATTGTCTCGAGAAAATCTTTTCGAAACGGATACCCGGCGCGCAACAGCAACAAAAAGGCCTTCACCTTCAACGCGGTTCGGGAACATCCGAAAAGTTGTGAAGTGACCATGTGTTTTACAAAGTATTCCCCACTTATCAGGCGTTGAAATATCCACAGAGCACAGTTCCAAAGGATGTTCTTGTTCGAACCAATCAAGCACATCTTCGTTTTCCGTCTTATTGAAGGTACATGTACTGTAAAGAAGAATTCCACCCTCGCATAGGGCCTCAAAAGCATTCGATAAGATTTCTTTCTGACGCGAAGCGCACTCTCTAACATTCTCCAAATTCCAGTCACGAATAGCATTCTCTTCCTTTCGAAACATTCCTTCACCCGAGCATGGAGCATCAACAGCAACCACGTCAAAGAATCCAGGCAGAGCCTCAAACGCAGCAGAATTGCACGAAGTGACAATAGTGTTTCCCATACCCCACCGCCTAACGTTATCAGTAAGGACCATGGCACGCGAATGTACATATTCATTCGCGACGACAATTCCTTCATCTCCCACATGTTCCGAATATATCGTAGCCTTCCCGCCAGGAGCTGCGCACATATCTAGAACCTTATCACCTTTTTTTATAAAGTGTTCTGACAGAAAGTCCATAAACTGTGATGAGGCATCCTGAGGATAGTATGCACCGGCATGAAAAAGGGGATCAAGCGTAAAAACAGGTCTTGAAGCGAGTCGTCGTCCATAACGTGACCATGGAATTTCTCTTTCACTTAAATACGCTCCTGCATTCTTTTTTGGATGACAACGCACACTAACACTTGGAGCTGAGCAAAGGGCTTCAAAAAGCTCAGATGCTTCCTTCAAGCCAAGCTCCAGTCGCATGTTCTGCTGAAAGGATTCAGGAAGATTTCGTAGCAGACTATTTTGCACGGTTTCTTATTTCTTCCAATTTGCGGTAAAGAGGGTCAAGAACACTCTGGTCTTTTACAAAGTCCTGTGTATCCTTATCGATAACGAAAATTTCTCCATGATAAGAATTCGTAATCCACTCCTCATACTTCTTGTTCAGACGAGTCAGATACTCTGCATCGATGTTCTGCTCATATTCACGTCCACGACGACGAATCTGCGAGATGAGCGTAGGAACGCTAGACTTCAAATAAATCAGCAAATCAGGTGTCGGTATAAGATTTGAAGTAATATCAAAGAGTTTCATGTATGTAGCAAAGTCTCTTCCAGAGATAAGCCCCATATCATGAAGGTTGCCTGCAAAGATGTGTGCATCCTCGTAAATGGTCCTGTCCTGGAAAACATTCTCAGGATTATCCGAAAGCATTTCCGTGGTCTGCTTTATACGGCTACCAAGAAAATAAATCTGTAACTGAAACGCCCACCCACTCATATTCTCGTAGAAATCATTCAGATACGGATTCTCAAGATCTTCATAATAGGCCTTAGCACCAAATTTTTTTGTCAGAATTTCTGTTAATGTGGTTTTACCAGAGCCGATATTTCCAGCAATTGCTACGTACATCGTATTATATTTTTTTTCAAACAAATTAATCCTAAATTTTATCCAGCAGAAACATTTCATGCAAATTATCACCTAAAATAGTCTCCGAGCTTTGATATGGACGCCTGCATGGAGAAGACCACAACACGATCATAGGCCGCAAGTCGCGTATCACCAAGCGCTATGAAAACCTTATCGGCGCGTACAACACCTCCAATCGAAACATCCTGAGGCAGGCCTAAGTCTTTTATCTGGCACTTGGTTGCAGGAGAGTTCGGTTTTACAACAAACTCTAAAACCTGCGCTTCACTACCACGCAGTGTCTTGATAGCAAGCACATCCGTTGACATTGTAAATCGGTATATGTTCGATACAGTTATTTCCTTTCTATTGACAATTGTATCAACGCCTACAGAGTCTGCAAGATTTATGTAATTCATATTTTCCACCTCTGCAATCACCTTTTTTGCTCCCAAACGTTTCGCCAGCATAGCCGTTAGAATATTCGTCTCGCTTCGACCCGTAACAGCAATAAAGGCATCCATATTCTGCAGGCCCTCCTCTATCATAACATCCGTATTTCGGCCATCTTCACATAGAATAAGTGTATGACTAAGTTCTTCAGCTAATCTATATGCTTTCTCCGGATTACGTTCAACAAGCTTTACAGAAGCAAAATCCTGCAAACGCTCTGCAATCTGTACACCAACTTTCGAGCCTCCCAGAATCATCACGTTATTGATTGTGACATTGCTTTTGCCTGAAAGACCCAAAACCTCATCAACACTATCCCGACACGCAACAGCATAGAGTACATCACCCACTTGCAAAATATCGTTTCCATGAGGAATAATCGTAGTGCCTTCTCTTGAAATGGCTACTGTACGGTACTTTTCCGTCTCCTCGCGCGTAAAGGAAGTCATCTGACGACCAACAAGCGGAGAAGTAAGTTCAAGGCGGAAAACAAGCAACGAAAGTCGTCCTCCCGAGAAATCAACATATTCCGTCGTGGAAGTGTGTCCCAGCAACGAAAGTACTTCATCTGCTGCAAGTTTCTCCGGGTAAAACATATAGTCGATTCCCATGTTGATAAACATTTCCTTGTTATTTGTTTCCAAAAATTCAAGGTTGTTTATTCTAGCGATTGACTTGCGGGCACCAACCTGTTTGGCCATGATTGCAGAAAGAATGTTATCATTTTCGACACCTGTCACAGCTATAAAAAGATCACAATGGCGAGTCTGTGCCTGGGCTAGTACCGTAAACGAAGTTGAATCGCCCTCTATGGTGATAGTATCAGCAGTCTGCGCGACCTCCGCAAGGGCCTTCGAATCCTTATCTATAACCGTGATATCATGGTTAGAAGCAGAAAGCATACGAGCCAAGTGACGACCCATCTGACCAGCTCCGGCAATTACAATCTTCATGTTTTGACAATTTCCTTTTGTTGGTTATATCGAACAAAATTATAATATTTGTAAAGATAAAACAAAATAGTCAAACCGAGTTTTGGCTTCAACTTTAAGTAAATTCGATATTAGTCTTATGCCCAATTGGTTAATCGTAATTTTATGTGCCTTGGCTGCAGTTGCGTTCTTTGCTCTAGCACTATCGCTGACCTTGATTTTCAAAGGACATCACATTCAGTCAGAAATATCCACGAATCCAAACATGCAAAAACTCGGCATCAAGTGCGCCGTACAGGAAACAAGAGAGGACCTAGGACAGGCATGTGACACCACGAATATTTGCACAGGCAACTGCGCCGCATGTGACATCAAACATGACAACTAAATCACAACCCTACAATGAAAAGAGCAACTTTACTGATTATTACACTTTTAATCTTTGCATCAAGTTTTGCCAAGGAAGTGTTTCCTACCACGATTAAATGCGGACCTTGGAAATCAGGGCACGTTCAAGGTATAGCCGTAGATGAGGCTCACCAGTACATTTACTTCTCATTTACAACAGTCCTTGTAAAATGTGATTTGCAGGGCAACGTTATAGGAACTGTTACAGGACTTCTTGGTCACCTTGGATGCATAGCCATAAATCCGGATGATGGACGCCTCTATGGTTCTCTTGAGTATAAGGATGACGTCATAGGACGAGGTATTCTAAATTATGCTGGTGTAAAGGAAAAATTCGAGGATAACTTCTATATAGCCGTTTTTGATATAGACAAAATAGACAGAATGAACCTTAATGCCGAAAAAGACGGAATAATGAAAACGATTGCTCTACCAAAAGTTCTGGAGTACTATCAGCAGAACGTTGAAGTTGATAAAAAGCGTCTAGAGCACCGCTACGGCGTAAGTGGAATTGACGGAATTACCTTCGGACCAATGTTCGCAAGCAAAAGCGACAAAAACTTCTTAACGATTGCATTTGGAATTTATGATGACACCTCGCGTCATGACAATGATTACCAGATTATTCATCAATACGATTGGAGGAATTGGAAGAAAGAATATGAGGGTGTACTAAGCCAGAACAACATGCACCACAATGGTCCTAAGCAACCCGATAAAGAGTACTTCGTATACACAGGTAATACAAGCTGGGGTGTACAAAATATGGAATACGACAAAGAATTGGGAATATATTTCTTATCCGTCTATGAAGGGAGTAAGCCTACATTCGAAAACTTTCAGATGTTTTTGCTTGACAGACACGCAAAGGCTAAAAATGGCAAGCTTAAAGGAATTCCTTATGCTGAAAAAGCTCTTATTCTTCCTCTTATGAAACGAGGCGAAAAGGATAAGAGGAACAAGGGGATATATGGATATCATTTCAAGTTAGGTCCTACGGGAATGTGCGCTCTTGGCGGTGGCCTATATTATTTTGCAGAGTCAATAAAGAATAAAAAGGACAAGACAAGATCCAGCATCGCACACCTTTACCGCTTCGTGGGTGACAGTACAACAGCATTTGAAAAAATCGAAAAATAAAATATGAGAGCGTTTGTAAAGGGACTCGTATTAATTGCCGCATGCTCTATGGCTTGGGTATGCACTGCGCAATACAAAGAATCTCACCCAGAATTTCAGGCAAATTCATCATTGAAGCCATCATTCACGGTACTACTCTACCCCAAAGGGCAAAGCGTTGACGAAGGCATTGTAGAAAACGGGCAACAAATCACGCTCGGTCCTTCGCAGGACAACGAACTGCGTGGAGAAGAAACAATGACAGCACTTGGCAAACGATCAAACATCGGCAATGATGCTCGTATGGATTTCTATTTCCCCAAAAAGCACAATGGACAATTGGTAATATGCTGTCCTGGAGGCGGATACAAAAATCTTTCGATATTCAATTGTGGCGTATACGAAGCAGAATGGCTTGTAAATGAAGGATGCGTAGCATGTGTCCTCAAATATAGGATGCCTATGGGGCATCACACCATACCACTGCGCGACGTGCAGAATGCTCTAAGGTATTGCCGCTATCATGCCAAGCAATGGGGCGTAAACCAAATAGGAGTTATGGGAGATTCCGCTGGAGGGCACCTTGCCGCAAGTGCTTCGACGATGTATGTTGACAAAGACACTCGCCCAGATTTTGCAGTACTTCTCTATCCACGAATAACGCTGAAACGAGGCGGAGAAAAAGTCAGCACAAAATATTGTCTACTCAAGCCTGATTCATGTTGGGATAATAACATTGAAGAACACGAAAGGCTGATTAAATATTACTCTCCAAACACTCATGTAACTACGGACACACCTTCAACAATCATATTCTTAAGCGCTGACGACAAACTAGTACCTGCGACAAACATGATTCCATACTATACCAAACTCATTGAAAACAAGGTTCGTGCTGAATTGCACGTTTACCCTGAAGGAGGACATGGTTGGGGCTTCGGAGGTGAGCGTTACAAAGGCAAAGGAAAGGATAAATTCATAAAATACCGACAAGAATTCTACTCAAACTTAAGCAGATGGCTCAAAGAACAACGTAATAAGTAGACACCCTTATTCTTTAACACAACGGACAGAGTGGCCACGATCATGTGATACTTTATCCTAAAATAAACGGAAAAGTAGGCATACAATCAAAGTTGAAGTAGTTTCTTTCTCAATGACGATATATTGACATTACCCAGAAGAGGAATACAACGCTTTGAACGCCTGTTTGCTGGGATATTCTATCCTTAACGACAGATTTTTTCGTTCAGCCGTAAATTTCAAGTTATTTCGTAAACAAGGCTAAAAATTGGTAATACTTTGACCTGTTCCTAGGTCGATTTTTTCGTGGCATTCTCTTTGGCGGCAGAACGAAGCCTTCGTTTCTCCTGCTTTTACAATTCTGCTTCTCGAATAAGCGTCTTTAGATTTTTGCTCCCCTTTGGTCTTCCCGGGGCTCGTTTCGAGGCGTCATCTTGTTTTGTTTTTCGACTCGTAGTGCTACCTTCCGAACGACTAGGTTTTCGTTTTTCCTGAGGCGTAGTGTTGGCATCATTTTGAAGAAGTTTGGCTTCGTTTTCTATGGTCTTTTTGTGCTTTGCTCCCTTTGGACGTCCACGTTTGCCCTTGGGTTTCGCCTCTGGTTGAGCAGAAATTGTATGAGTATGCGAAGGCAAAATTATCCATTTTGTCGGAATCTCACATTTATTTTGGAGAAATGTGTATGGATTCTCAGATTTTGCACCATCAATTGTGCCGTGGTACGCTATTCAGAGTATTCACTGGGGCTGTGCATCGGTCGTTCAGAGTAGAGCGCAGAGCAACTTGTTTTTTCGTATTGAGGAGTATAATCTCATTGCGGTGCATTTGCACACGAAGCCAACAGAATAACAGCTGACAATACAAATAATTACCCTTTCTTGTTAATAGTCATAATTGACTGGATTTGTATCATCAATTTTGGTTTCTAGAAACACCATGCCGGAAAAATGTGCGTATGGCATCAATGTCCCTAGTGACCGTGAGGGCAAGCATAAGCAGAATCCTGGACTTTTGAGGGTTCAAGCGGCCTGAAGCAATAAAGCCTAGCTTCTCGTCGTCAACTTCACCACCTTCGGTATAGACTCCGCCATAAGGAATGCGGGAGGAACGGACAATCATTACACCATTGTCTGTGGCTCGAGCAGCTAGGTCAAGATTTGCCTGATTGAGGTTCCCGTCACCCACGCCGGCAAATACAATGCCTTTGTATCCGGCATTGACAAATGCCTCCAGAGCAACAGTTGAACTGCTTCCATAGCCATAGACGATTCCCACTTCAGGCAGTTCTTCCAGATTGTCAATGTAAAAGCCTGTATTGGCATTATGGGGCAAGTACCAATCTACAGAGGTTTCATCTATAGGATCCAAAGAATGCGTATCATTCTTGAAGGCCGCCCCCGCTTCATAAATCTTGCCACCAAGACAACACATCACCTCCTTTCTAACAGCATCAGGCTTCACAATCGTTTGAACTGCTTTTAGCAGATTTGATGGCCCGTCTGCATCTTTAGCATCGGAGGGGCGCATTGAGCCCACAAGAATAACCGGCTTGGGATTGTGAATGGTAAGATTCAGGAAGAAAGCGGTTTCTTCCATAGTATCTGTGCCGTGGGTTATTAGGACTGCATCATATTTTTCGCTTTCAAGAACTTGGTTTACACGCTTTGCAAGAGAAAGCCAGATGCACTCGCTCATATCCTGCGAACCGATGTTGCAGAACTGCTCATAATCCAATTCTGCGTATCGTGTCAATTCCGGCACTGCCTGCAGAATGTTTTCAATGGAAACTTTTCCGGCATCGTATCCTATGTCAGTACTTGAGCCGGCAATTGTTCCTCCTGTCGCTATTATGTGAACTTTCGCTAGTGAACCATTGGACGTTTTCCTTTGGCACGACGTTACAACAAGCAGAAGTGCTAGTGTCAAGAAAGCAAAAAAATGGAGGCTTTGTTTCATCTCTTAAATTTTTTCCAAAATTAAACATAGTTGTGTTGCTTACCTAATGAATCTACGTATATTTCACAAAAAATATGCCTATTACGCTGCATGCTAACACATAGATTCTCAAACGTACTTCGTTAACACCCCAAACAAGAACAGATTCATCTGTCTATAAAAATGACCATAATGTGTTCACAAACGGAGAGCCTAAAAAAGAATGGTTTTCGACTTATTGTTGACCAGCATCCGTATTTTTTTGCGTACGGGTCGACTTGAACTCTGACTTTTTGTACTAGACGCTTCTGATGGTTCCCTAGAAGTATATTTCTAGTAGTTTGTAACATCTAAATCTTTAATTTATTGGAAAAGTTTTGTATATATGTCATAATCAACGAAATTTGCATTGTGGCTATGACAAAGTACAGAAAACTGCGAATTGTTCTCACGAAGGAACAACGTTCATCCCTGGAGAAGACAATCCGGAAGGGTACTTCCGGAGCAATGGAGATTCGGAGGGCCAATGTGTTGCTGCTTGCCGACGAATCTGGCGACAGGAAGCGGCAGAACGATGTGGTGATTGCAAACATGCTGAACATAACTCCTCAAGCTGTACACGGCATAAAACTGAACTTTCTAGAACGGTCGGACTCAGATGCGGCAGACCCGGGGAAGGGTATCAGGCGAAAGAAGCGGGAGACACCGCCGGTCCCTGCCAAGTGTACCGGAGACATCGAAGCCAGAATCATAGCCATCGCATGCAGTACTCCGCCGGAAGGGTTCAGCCGCTGGACTCTGCGCTTGATATCCGAGAGGGCTGTCGAGATGCAAGTCATAGATGCCATCTCGCACACCCAGGTGGGACGCATTCTAAAAAAAACGAATATAAGCCTCATCTGAAGAAGATGTAGTGCATTCCGCCGCAGCAGAATGCCGCATTCGTT
Organism: Candidatus Alistipes equi; assembly: GCA_018065435.1. GTDB lineage: Bacteria > Bacteroidota > Bacteroidia > Bacteroidales > Rikenellaceae > Alistipes > Alistipes equi. Next base: position 134 of record JAGHTK010000121.1, on the reverse strand, counting down.
GCTGCGATGGAGGATGTCCTTGAACCTAAATTCCCCGATAGACGTTAAACGACATTGTAGGTTTGAGGTAATATTTTAAAATATTAGATAGTTTAAGTAATTTTAGCAAGTGCATTTATGTAAAAATAATTGCA
>JAGHTK010000011.1 GCA_018065435.1 Candidatus Alistipes equi | reverse complement strand
ACACATGCGCGCGTGAGGGCTTGGATAACAATTTCTTGTTTGAATTTATTGAGCAGTAATGAGTTCAAACCGACTTTTTATGTTTAGCGGACAACAATAATATGAAAATTTTCTTTTCAATGTCAGAAGCCACGCTAGGCAAACTATCGATACTCAGGCATGGTGATAGGGCTCGTTATTAAGAATTGTAAAGGCCCTATAGAGCTGTTCCAGAAAGATTGCACGTACCATTTGGTGCGAAAATGTCATCCTTGAAAGAGAAATTTTCCAGTTGGCTCTGCGGTAAACTGGCTCTGAGAAACCATATGGACCTCCGATTACAAACACCAGACGTTTTGTGCCGCTTACCATTCTTTTCTGTATCCAGGATGCGAACTCGACAGAGGAAAATTCATCTCCGTTCTCATCCAAAAGCACCACCATGTCATCGTTTGAAATTTGTGCAAGAATGTTTTCACCTTCCATTATCTTTTGTTGTTTCTCTGTAAGGCGTTTTGTTGATTTTACATCCGCTAGTAGTGTCATCGAGAAACGTACATAAAATCCCAGTCTTTTAGCATAAAGACCAATCAGGGATGATACATCTTCCCTGTCAGTCTTGCCGATTGCAATACATTCTATGTTCATCTTTAGAACTATTGAAGTGCCGGATCACTATTCCATTCTCCCTGTGCTCCTGGAGTGATAACCAAACGATTACTATTAAGTTGCTTGAGCATCTGATATGTCTTATAGAGATTGTAACCATTTCCAGCATCATTTCCAGAAGTCATGTATCCGATTATGCATACATGTCCGTGTGTGCGGTAATACATTCCCTTTGTGCGTTCAAGGTATTCGCCCAGAAACTCTGGACGATTTGAAGGTGTCCCTTCTACACTTCTGTCTTCTGGTTTGAAGTTTGGATTGATTGATGCTCTTTCTATTACATATAGACCAATTTTGTCACACTGGTCATAAACCCAGCCTGACATCGGAATATCCGAAACTATGGTATTGAAGCCTTTCTTTTTTATTTCAGTTAAAGCCTTTTTGTCATTTTCTTCGGTTGAACTTGAAAATGAGGTCCATTTGATTTCGACAGGTTTACCATTTCTTAGTACGTGTCCGTTGGAAACGGTTGTCGAACCTGCTCCTACGTAGATAGGAATGTATTCCTTTGGTTTGCCATCACGCTTCAGAAATAGCATAGCTCTGTATAGCTTAGGTTGTTCAGAGGACCAAAGACTTCCGTTTATGTCTCCGATTGGAGCATTTATGCGTATAAGTTTTTCGCTACGGCCATCGATTTGTGTTTCGATAAGCCCGTAATCCAAAAGTTTTCCTTCTGGTGAATAGACATCATATCCAAGTTTTACGGGTTCTTCTCCGTTGAAGTTATTTTTTACTTGAACATCAATATACATACGGTTCACACCATTTTCGTCCTTTTGAATAGATGTCGTGTAGTCCTGAACATGAACCTTGTACTGTGAGTAGATGCATGAACCTGAAAAAATCTCACAGGAAGGTTTTCTTGGCTGTTGTAAAAGTGGTGTACGTGATTCTCTAAGTAGAAGTATAACGTCATTTTCGCCTTGTTGGATGAACTTTGAGATTTCATAGTCGGCAGGAGTGTAGGGATCCTCCATCACGGCGATGACATTGTCGTTGATTGCCAGTTCGTATGCTGAAAAAATATTTTCCAGATGGATGTAAACGTTGTAGTCAATCCATGTGGTCGGAATTTTGATCTTTGAACCAAACATCTTTATTCCGTTCATTTCCCCTATGCTCTGTGGTCGGTATTCCCAATAATTGGCTTCCAAAAACCTTGACCCAGTGACGGCATTTTCGCGTGTGTCGTGTGGGGCAAATTCTGTACGGAATATCCGTATTTGTGACGTTGCTGACGTGCATATAAGCAAAGCAATACAGACTATAATAATTTTTTTCATCGCAAAATATAGTTCGTGTGATGCAAAGATATCAAAAGGCTTGAAAAAAGAGTGTACAGATAAATTCGAAAAAGGTAACTTCTATATAACAAATACGTAAGTAGTTGTTATTCAATATATCATTTTGGACTTGTCTAATTCGGTATTTCTATATAACAAATATGTAAGTGACTGATGAGTCGACTTTAAAAAGTCAATATTTTAGTAAATCAGTGC
>JAGHTK010000077.1 GCA_018065435.1 Candidatus Alistipes equi | reverse complement strand
ATCGCCATGTTCGGTGTAATGAAGGCTGGCGCAGCGTATATACCATGCGATCCGCAATATCCAACGGATAGAATCAAACTTATTACTGAGGATAGTCATGCGCGTTTCGTTATTACCACGAAGGATCGTATGGATAACTTCTTGGGCCGGGCGCTTGATGTGGAAGAGTTGCTAGCACTTTCTGCGGATGAAACAACAAAGAAAAATCCCGATATCGCTGAGGATTCAAGTTCTTTGGCCTATCTAATATACACATCTGGTTCAACGGGACGTCCAAAAGGTGTAATGTTAAGGCACAAAGGCATTTGCAACTACCTTACAGATCACGAGGAAAATCGTCATTTTCATGCTCTTGTGACAGATTGTAGGGTTATGCTTTGCATTACAACCGTAAGCTTTGACCTTTCGTTGAAAGAAATAGGTTCTTCACTTTTTAATGGCATGACCCTTGTCTTTGCCAGTGAAGAAGAGGTCAACGATCCTCAGGCACTTGCTTTGTTGATGGAGCGCACCGGGGTGGATGCCTTCAGTGGTACTCCTTCACGTCTGAAAATGTTTTTGGATCTCCCGGCTTTCAAAGAGGCTTTCTCCAAGTGTAAATTCATTGTCCTAGGCGGTGAAAAGTATCCTCCGACGCTTTTGCCAGAAATCAAAAAGCTCGCTCCAACGGCACGTCTTTTCAATACCTACGGACCGACAGAAATCAGTGTAAGTTGTAATGGTAAGGAACTTACTCACGCAGACCATATCACAATCGGGCGCCCACTTCTAAATGTAAAGGAATACATTGTAGATGAGGATATGAACGAACTACCGGTGGGTGTGACTGGAGAACTTCTCATTGGCGGAGATGGCGTAGCGGCCGGATACAATGATTTACCTGATAAAACAGCCGAAGCATTTATCGACTATAACCAGGAGCGCTGCTATCGTTCAGGAGACTATGCCTATTGGACGGAGGATGGTGAGGTTGTTATTTTAGGGCGCAAGGATCATCAAATCAAGCTTAATGGTCTGCGTATAGAACTAGGCGAGGTGGAAACGGTACTTAATCGTCAGCCACAAATCCGTGAAGGTGTAGTGATGATTAAAAATGTTGAAGGACACGACCATCTTGTGGCATACTATACCTTAAAGGAGGATTTTGTGAATAACTATGGTGACACAGATGCTTTGCACGATGCCCTTAAAGAGTCAATGGGACAGACTTTGACGCACTATATGGTTCCAACTATTTTTGTACAGTTGGAAAAGATGCCTATTTCTCCAAATGGTAAAACTGATTTAAAAGCTTTGCCAGAACCTGTAATGCAACTTTCCCCAGATTCGTTCACGATGCCTCAGACCACGAACGAAAAGTCTTTGTATGACATTGTGGCGGAAATCTTGGGAAATAAGAATTTCGGCACAAATACAAATTTAATCAGTGTTGGCCTGACATCCCTGCTTGCTATACGTCTTTCAGTATTTGTAAATGGAAGAATGAACGCCACGCTTTCCGTAAATGACATTTTGCGCTATCCTTCAATAGGCGAGTTGGCACTCAAACTTCGCTATAAAAATACGGAGCAAAATACTGAAAACCTATCTGTTGAGAATGCAGTAAGGCCTTCTATGTCGCCACTATCGTTTTCGCAACTTGGAATTTATTCCGAATGCACGATGAATGAGGAGGATATACAGTACAACATACCTGTTTGTATTGCTATGCCGAAAGGTGTTTTAGTTTCAACTCTCGACAACGCTTTGCGTAAAGTGATAGAGGCACACCCTTACATAAATACTCATTTTAGGTGTGATGATAACGGTGACGTCTATCAGTGTCCTATAGAGAATTTTAAGATTGATATACCGCAGTGTAAACTTTCTGACGAGGAACTCGAGGAACAGAAAAAGGACTTTGTTCGACCTTTCCAATTGGAAAGTGGTCCACTTTATCGTCTAAAAATCGTAGAAACTCCTTCGGGCGTATACCTTCTGGCTGATTTCCACCATCTGATTATGGATGGCGCATCGCTAGATATGTTCTATAAACAGCTTTGTTGTGCCCTTGATGGAGAACTTCTACCAAAGGAAGAGTATGATTACTATCAATTTGTTCAAGACCAAAAGATAGATCCGTCGACGGAAACCTATTTTGAAAAGCAACTCTCACAGGTTGAAGAACTATCTTCGCTTTTGCCTGATAAAGAAGAGACTGAGCCAAATCACAGGATGGCAGAAGTGAAAATATCTACGAATCTTGGTGATGTACAGAGAAAGTGCAAGTCACTCAACATTACACCTGCATCACTCTATCTGGCTGCTCTTACGGTCACACTTTCTAAATATACGGCAAATGACACCGTATCTTTGTGTACTATTTCCAACGGGCGTGGAAATATGCGCATTTCAAACACGTTTGGAATGTTTGTAAACACATTGCCGTTTGTTCAGGTTATTGATTCAAATGCTACGGTTGAGCATTATCTGCGTCAGACGGCAGATTCTTTCTTTGAAGCTGTTGCAAACGAGAACTATCCATATGGTCGGATAGTTGAGAAATATGGTTATGTTGGTAGAGTCATGTACGCATACCAGGTTGGTGTACTTAGTAGTTACCAGTCATCTTTCGGCACACTTTCCATCGAAAAATTGGAACTTCAGAAAGCTAAGTTCCCAATTTTGGTTTTCATTGAGGGAAGCATCGATTCGGGAGCCTTGATTAATGTACAGTATGATGAAAGTATTTATTCGGAAGCTCTCGTAAGAGATTTTGCCGTTTCAATAGAGAATGTGGTGAGATGCCTTCTTTCGTGTGAAAAGATGAGTGAAGTGAATCTGTGCAATGAGCAGATGATTTCACGTCTTGATTCCTTTAACCAGAAAAGTGTGGAAATTTCACAGGAAGACACACAAAGCACGGTACTTTCATTGTTCCGCAGTGCCGTAGAGCGCTCGGCAGACAATGTGGCGGCGGTATTTAAGGACAAAACGTATACATACAGGGAGTTGGACGAAGTGACTAACAAAGTCGCAGGTTTGATATACTCCAAGGTCAAAAATTCCAATCAGAAGGAACCTGTCGTATCGATTTTGATCCCAAGAAACGAATATATGTTTATCCTTCCGATAGCTGCTATGAAGGCCGGTTGTGCATATCAACCACTCGATCCGAGCTATCCGAAGGAAAGACTATCGTTTATGGTGAAGGATTCCAATGCTGCGCTATTGATTGCCGATCCGGAACTACACTCTATCGTAAGTGGGTATGATGGAGAAGTGATTCTAACTAGTGAGCTGGAACATTTGGAAACGCTACCTCTACCTAAAGACACGCTTACTTCAGAGAGTTTGTTTATTCTTCTGTATACTTCCGGTTCAACAGGTACACCGAAGGGTGTTATGCTTGAGCACGGCAATCTTGTGGCTTTTATCAAGTGGTATTGGCGTTATTATGGGCTTACATCCAAGGATAAAGTTGCAGCCTATGCATCGTTCGGATTCGATGCAAATATGATGGATCTTTATCCTGCTTTAACAATAGGTGCTACACTCCATGTTATTTCGGAGGATATACGCCTTGATTTGGTAGCAATAAACGACTACTTCGAAAAGAATGGCATAACACATAGTTTCCTTACAACACAAGTGGGTGTTCAATTCCTTCAAAACACCGAAAACCATTCATTGAAACATCTTAGTGTAGGAGGAGAAAAATTGGTAAGTGTTACGCCTCCCCTAGACTACACGCTACACAATGGGTATGGTCCTACAGAATGTACAGTCTTCTCAACGATTTTGCAGGTTAGCAAAAAAGAACAGAACATTCCAATAGGAAAACCATTGGATGAGTTGGAGTGTTATGTTATGGACAAGCATTTGCATCGTCTACCGGTAGGCGCTATCGGAGAACTCATCATTGTGGGCAGTCAGGTCGGACGTGGTTATCTGAATCGTCCAGATAAGACGGCAGAATCATTCTTTACGTACAATGGTCAGCGAGCCTACCATAGCGGGGATATTGTGCGTTATAGACAGGATGGTAATATTGAATTTATAGGTCGTCATGATGGTCAGGTAAAAATACGCGGCTTCCGCATTGAACTCAAGGAGGTCGAAGCTGTGATACGCGAAATGGAGGACATTAAGGATGTGACTGTACAGGCGTTTGACCATCCATCTTCTGGCAAGTTTATTGCAGCTTATGTTGTAAGCGACAAGGCGGTCAATGTAGAGCAGCTGAATAATTTTATTATGGAACGCAAGCCTGCATATATGGTGCCTGCCGTTACCATGCAGATAGATAGAATTCCTTTGAATGTAAATCAGAAGGTCGACAGAAAGGCTTTGCCTAAGCCGGAGATTGGCTCACGTTCTGCTATGCAGAATCATGCTTTGGCAGCCCCTTTGAATTCTTTGGAGGAGGTGCTCAAACAAATCATAGTCTCCGTTATAGGTAACGAAGAATTTACAATTACCGATATTTTGGGCTATATAGGTCTGACTTCTATTTCATCTATTCGATTGGCTGCACTTATTTACAAGCGTTTTGGTATAAGAATAAATCCAAGTACACTCATTAAGGGCACATTGCAAAGTATAGAGAACGATATACTCTCTGTATGGCTCGTGGGTAATACTTCAACTTCGGAAAGTTCTGTAAAAAGGGACATCGTATCTTCATCTAAGACTTCCACCATATTGGAGGCACCTCTTACATTTCCTCAACAAGGTGTCTATATGGACTGCCAGATGAACCCAGAAAGTACGATGTACAACATTCCGCAGGTGCTTGAATTCCCAGCGGAGGTTTCACCGCATGCTCTGTCTCGGGCCGTAAAGCGGGTCGTTGAAGAACATTCATCCCTGTTTTGCAACTTTTTCCAGACAGACCAGGGAGTTGTCATGCGTTGCGATACAAACAGAAAATTTGAAGTTCCAATAAAGAATATAAGCGCTCAGGAATTAGAGAAGACAAAGCAGGATTTCATGCGACCATTCGATTTGGAACATGATATACTGTGCAGGGCTGAAATCTATTCGGTTGAGCAATCTTCGAACTTCCTTCTGCTTGACATGCACCATCTTGTTGCCGATGGCGGATCAATGTCCATTATCTTCAGGCAGATAATAGATGTACTTCAAGGTAAGGATATTGAGAAGGAAAATTGCTCTTATTTGCGTTTCGCTACGGAACAGAACGAAAAGGCTGCAGCTGGCGCTCTTGAAAAAAGCAAGGCATTTTTCGATGAGATGTTCTCTACGTACGAATCGGCGGCTAATGTGCCAGCAGACAAGACTTCTGCACAAGAGGGTCTTCCTCAGCATGCCTTCACTCCAATCACAGAGTATCTTTTGAATCTAAAACTTCCGGCAGGTGTAACGCAGGCTCATTTCTGGTTTGCTGTTTTTAACTATACTCTTTCGCGCTTTGCCAACACGAAGGACGTCTATACAGCTTTTATAAGCGGAGGTAGACAGAATCTTGATATCGTGGACACTGTGGGAATGTTTGTAAATACACTGCCTTGTGCGGTTCACATAAAAGATCAGAGCGTAGAGGAGTACCTTTCGGAGGTAAGTTCCGCATTCTTCGACTGCATTGAACATGAAAACTATCCATTTGCCCGCATTGCTGCAGATTATGACTTCAAGGGATGTGCAAGCTTTGCATATCAGATGGGTCTTCATAATGTCTATACAATTGCCGAAAAGAAGATTGTTCGCTCATCGATATCCCTCTCGAAGGCCAAGATACCATTCAGTATCTTCATTATGAACAACGACGGCGTACCTAGCGTGGATGCTGAGTATGACGATTCGATGTATAGCAGGGAACTTGCACTTCACTTTACAGAAAGTATGGTTGCCGTTGCAGAACATTTTGCATCCGATTTTGGTTCTCAACTAAAATTTGTGAGCATTATGAGCGAACGCCAGAAATTGGAGGTGGAACATATGCATAGCGTTAATGAGGACATGTCCTTTACGATTAGAACATTCCACGAAGGTATTGAACGTTGGGCCGAAAAGACTCCGGACGCTGTAGCACTCATGGCATGTGATCGTAATATGACATACAGAGAATACAATGCGGAGGCAAACCGTTTAGCGCGAGCTCTCATCTCAAGAGGTCTTGTCAAAGCGGACCGCGTTGTCCTTCTTCTGCCTCGTCGAAGCTATTACCTTACCGCGATGTTCGCTGTGATGAAGTGTGGAGGTGCATTCATTCCGATGGATCCGGACTATCCGGCAGATCGTATTGAGTACATACTTAACGATTCCGAAGGTCGTTTTGTCAT
>JAGHTK010000134.1 GCA_018065435.1 Candidatus Alistipes equi | reverse complement strand
TATAGATGCCTATACGAAAATGAACTAAAATTCAAAATGAGTATAAAAGCATGTAATGACCAACAGAAGTTTGAGAAATTGCTTTCTGTTTGTCTAATGTATAAAAATGAATTTAGGCACAATAATTACGGGAAAAAGCAGCAAGCATTAAAAAATCCTACTGAGTAGTTACAGTTTTATTTTTTTAGTTCTATTGCTAAAAAAAACATAAATGGTTACCTTTGTTAGACGTTCAAAAAGCGTCCAACCTATGTTAAACTGCGAGACGGAAGTAATCTTTGATTCCTGTTGGGAAAAGCTCCCACTACTCTTAAAGGGCAAACGCACTTTTTTTGTAGTGGACAAAAATGTGCACACTATTTATCGGAGTTTTTGTGCTCAAAACGATGTCTTCGTATTTGAAGGTGGTGAAAATAACAAAAACCTAAAGACTGTTTCTGAAATTTTTGAATTTCTATTATCGAGGGGCGCAGATCGTAAAAGTTTCCTTGTCGCTATAGGTGGAGGTATTACGACTGATACGGCAGCATTTGCTGCTTCAACCTATATGCGAGGCATTCCCTTCGCTCTTGTTCCGACAACTCTTCTTTCACAGGTTGATGCATCATATGGTGCCAAGAACGGAGTTAACTTTCAGGGTCTCAAGAATATCATAGGTTCCTTTACTCAACCCGAATTCTCCCTCATTGATGTAAGTCTGCTTTCTACGCTTTCGTTTGAGGAATTTCTCTCAGGCCTTGCGGAGGTCGTAAAATCAGCTATAATAATGGATGGTGAGCTCTTTGCCTTTTTGGAAGGTAGAACTCCGGAACAGATATTTTCCTCCTTGGAAGACACATCATATATAGTTCGCTCATCTCTTGATGTGAAACGTCGTATTGTTAGGGAAGATCCTCTGGAATGTTCCCTAAGGCGGGTTTTGAATTTGGGACATACTCTTGCCCATGCCATTGAAAAGGCATGTCAGCCTTTTTGTCATGGTATCGCTGTAGCTATTGGTATGAAATATGTCCTACGAATAGCCAAGAAGAAAAATATGATTTCCACACGTGATGCCGAAAGGATTTCTAACCTTTTGGAAAGGTATTTCCCGATGCAACTTCCGTGTAGAGTGAAGGATGTGGTTGAAGCCTTTAGTTTTGATAAAAAGAAGAACGGGGATAAAATCCATCTTATTGTACCTACAGCCGTTGGGCATGTGGAACAATTGGAAATGAATATTGATGAATTAAAAAAAATCTATTTGGATGTCGAATAAAAAACTTCGTGGTCTGATTTTCGATATGGACGGCACTTTGATACAGAATATGCCGTGGCATAGAGATGCCTTTCGCATCCTGGCTCAAAGACTAAACTTTGAGTATACACAGGTTGTGGATTCACGCTTTTTTGGATGGCACAATCATGATATCTTTCGTGCAGTAACCGACGAGCAAACGCAGTTAAAGTATGGCGTGGATTTTCTGCATAAACAAAAGGAGGCTATTTACAGGGAAACATACGCTGGAAGTGTAAAACTTACGGATGGTCTTGACTTGCTTCTAAGGGATGCAAAGCGCTGCGGTGTGAAGTGCTACATCGGTTCTGCAAGCCCAAAGGAGAATGCAGACTTTATTATGGAACAGGCCAATCTATATGACTTAGTTGAGGGGTATGTATGTTGTGATGATGTGCCTTTGGATAAGTGTAAACCAGATCCTGAGATCTTTCTTCTTTCGGCACGTCGTATGGGCCTTGATATAGAGGAGTGTATCGTTTTTGAGGATGCTCCATCGGGTGTAAAGGCAGGCAAACGTTCCAAAGCTCCAACCGTTGCTCTTTCCGTTAGTGGAGAGTTCGAGCTTCTTTCGCAGGCTGGTGCGGATATGCTTATAACTTCTTTCGAAGGTTTGACAATAGATTCACTTGAAAAACGCTTTTTTCTTTAGTTTGTTATGAAAAGATTTGTTGCGACACTGATTATTCTTTCATGTCTTTGTTTTAGCGTTTGGGCTAAAGCAAAGGATGAAGCTTCTGTTCGTCTTCTTTACTGGAACATTCAGAACGGAATGTGGTCCGGGCAGGGCGATAACTACAATACCTTTGTAAAATGGGTGAAAGAAAAGAATCCCGACATCTGCGTATGGTGTGAGGCTTCTTCGAATTATCGTACAGCTTCTGCCGAAAAGTTAGACGATAAGGAACGTTTTCTCCCTGAAGGCTGGCAGCGACTGGCCAAAAGATATGGTCATAAACATGTTTACAAAGGAGGACACAGGGACAATTTTCCACAGGTTATAACTTCCCGTTATCCAATTGAAAATGTTGAACGCATAGTAGGTAATAATCGAGATAGTGTCGTATCTCATGGTGCTGGTTGGGCACGAATTCGTTTGGGTAAGAAACAATTCAACATTGTAACGCTTCACACGTGGCCACAGGCTTATGGTTTTTCTGTAAAAAAGGAAGATAGAAAGGCAAGCCGTGCCCGTTTTGAGGGAGATCGTTATCGTCGTATGGAAATCGAGTATATTCTGAAAAACACCATAGCAACATCTGAAAATGCACAAAACGAGTACTGGTTAATGATGGGTGATTTCAATGCCATTTCTAGAGTGGATAACCATATCTATCGTGAAAATCCAGCCTCTACGAAGTTTCTTGTACACGACTATATCCATAGTTACTCTCCATACATTGACCTTTTGTGGAAGAAGAACCCTGGGGATTTCTTCCGTACGACTGGTTCCGGAAAAAGAATCGACTTTATATATGTTACGGATGCAATGTATAAACTTGTTAGCAATGCTGGGGTAGTTTATGATTGTTATACAACACCTGTTAGAGATCCACAAAAGCTTTCAAATTTCTGGCATCCATCGGATCATTTGCCGATAGTTGTAGATTTTAGAGTGGAAAACTTGAAATAAAAAACGAAACAACCAACAACTTATATATTTGAAAATTAACGCTTTTATAAACTATTTATAGCAAGTATTTACTTGTAAAACTTCACTATGAAAATCGACAGAATTTATCGAATGCCAGATGCTAAAGAACTTTTAGCATTTGTTGAAGAGGGATTCGCATACTCCGCTGGAGTTGAGGATCCAACAAAACCTAATGAACAAACTGATTGGTAAGGAAAAATGAAAAAGCTTTTAATTTTATCACTTTGTGTCCTTACCATGTCATGCGTAAAGGACACAACATCCGATATTGATTCTAATCTCGGATTGAATTTTAAGGCATCATTCGAATCGCTTTGTACAAGAACTCAGTTAAATTCCGAGTTGAAGCAGAGTTGGACTAAGAATGATTGCATCTCCATTTTCTCTACGGAGAAGAATGAAAAATACGTTTTTAATGGCGAGACTGGAGCTAAGCAGGCTCTCTTTACAAAAGCCGATGAATCAGCTGCAGGTGTAAAGGCACTTCAGCGTAACTATGCTCTTTATCCATATTTTGAAGGCACTACGATTTCAGATGATGGTAAACTTCTGGTTACTCTTCCTTCTACACAACAACTGCAGGATGGAACGTTTGGCGTTGGAACTAATCTTATGTCAGCTCAGACCTCAACGCTTACTGATCATCAGCTTAACTTCAAAAACGTCTGCGGATACGTGCTTTTGAATCTCTATGCCGAGAACTTTACCTTAAAGGAACTTCGTTTGAAAGGTAACGACCAGGAGGTGCTTGCAGGAAGTGCGAAAGTTAGCTTTGATACGGAAGGAAATCCTGAAATAGAAGTTTTGGAAGGTGGCGCAACGGAGATTGTACTTACTTCCGAGCAGGGGCTTAAGCTTTCCTCTTCAGCTCAGACGGCAAACGAGTTCTGGGTGGTTCTTCCTCCTAGAGAGTATGCCCATGGTTTCACAATCGAAATGATAGACCAGTCGGGGAATCATATGAAAAAGACTACCGGAAAGGCTATCACCATTGCACGTAATCAAGTTATAGATATGCGTGAGGTAAACGTTGATTCATGCCTTAGCGGAGAGTATCAAAAGCAGACAGCACGCTGGGAAATGACTTCTACACTTGCGAAGAATATGGAAACTACCTGGAGAAATGAAAATCGTCTCTATGCTACAAACGAGCAAGGTAAGGGCGTTGCTTACATAAGTACTGAAGCTGGGGATAACTCTTCTGAGCCTCAGCGCGGACGTGATGGTAACACGCTTGCCATATCGAATCTAAAACAAGGCGACTGCATCAATCTTACCTATCCTGGCGTTACGGCAAAGAAAGGCTCTACGGTGGATGTGATGTGCTCCATGTACTCTTCATCGAAGTACATTCCAAAGTACTGGTTATTTGAATATTGGGAGGACGGAAAGTGGAATACAGTTGAAGAGGATTTGCACCCTTCGTTCGAAGATCCGAATCTGAAATTTACAATGTATCTATATTCTTCTGACTCTCAGAAGACAAACTTCGTACAGTCATTTACTCTGAAGAACGATATTGTAAATGGTGAAATCAAGGTTAGACTTCGTGCTGTTGGAAACATTAACTCATCGGGAGGTGCTCTTACGCCTACCGCTGGAGCATACGTTATTCTTGCAAATACAGCATGGAACCTTGCCGAGATTGATATCTATCAGGGACATCCAATACGCGACACGAAGAAAATCCTTGTTCTTGGAAACTCCTTCACACAGTATCAGTCTTCGAACTTTATTCTCAAGCGTCTTGCAAGAAGCCAAGGACACGAGATACGTATGCGTCCTTTTATGAAAGGTGGTCAGACCGTAGGTCAACACCTAAATCTTGAAATGTCTAAATTTGCTGTAGACGAAGGTGGTTACGACTACTCAATCATACAGGATCAATCTACGCAGCATGCGAAGTACTATTCCGATCCTTCGGCCTGTGCGTATGTTTTGGAGGATACAAAGACACTCCTTGCAAATATCAAAGCAAAATCTCCAAACGTTATTCAGATTCTGGAAAATACCTGGGGCTATCTTGGAGCTTCGAACTACGAAGGTTACGGAAGTATGGAGAATATGGATGCACTTTTGCAGTGTGGAACGCTAGCCCTTTCCAAACTTACCTCATCGGTAATGTCTCCTATTGGTGTTGCTTTCCAAAGGGCAAGAGCTCAGGGTATCAATACACTCTATGGTTCGGATAATAAGCACCCAAGTCGTCATGGCGCTTATCTTAAGTCTTGTGTGAACTATCTTCTGATTTATGGTCAGCGTTTTGATGAAAATGTTCCTGATTGTGATTTGGATGCTCAATTAGCAAAGAAACTGCGCGACATCGCTGAAGATGTAGTTATTGGTGGATACGAGATAAAATATTTCGTTATTGAGGATCCGACCAAGGTTAGCTTTACGACCGAAGGCGGTGAGGGTAGTGTGGCTGTAAGCACCAATCTTGAATATGAGGTAAGTTGCGAAAAGGATTGGGTACACCTTGAGAAACTTCCAGAAATGGTTAAGTGGACCATTGATCAGAATACGGAAAAGTCTTCGCGTGGCGCAACAATACGATTCGTTCCTAATGGTGCAGATGAAAAGACAATATCCATCGTACAGGCAGGAACAGAAGCTCCAGGAGGAATCAGTTCTAAGGAAGAAATGATTGATTTCATGAATCTTGTAAATAGTAAGGCAGACTTTTCGAAGTACATGGATCCAGATGGCTCAATTATTCTGAAGGCAGATATTGATATGGCTGGCGTTGATTGGATTCCTATAGGTTCCTCGCAAAATGAAATTAATTACACTGTTTCAGCTGCTCCAACCGATCCATTCAAGGGCGTATTTGATGGCAAGGGTCACAAAATCAAGAATCTGAGTCTGAAGTTGAATAATAATAAGGATTCATATATGGGATTCTTCGGTGCAACGCAAGATGCTCAGATTAAGAACGTCACCTTTGAAAATCTTGACATGGAATTCACTACAAAGGGAATTGCTTCTAATCACGTAGCATATGGTGGTGTTGTGGGATATGCATATGACACGCAAATTTCAAATGTGAATGTTACTGTTACTTCACATGGAAAGGCCACCTCAACAGCTTCTCGTGCTGTATCCTACGGAAGTATCGTAGGTATACTCTTCGCTAGTGGAGAATACAAATCACGTCTTGACTACTGTACGGCAAGTGGTGAATATACAAACAATATAGGACTGAAGTATTCAAATGGAAGTACATCGCAAATGGGAGGAATCTTAGGTGCAGTATCGAACAAGAGTAAACTTGTAAAGATTAACTGGTGTACGAACTACTGCAACTTCGAAGTTTATGGACATAAATGTGGCGGTGTCATTGGAAATGCTTTCTCCTCTGAAATTGAGAACTGCAAGAACTATGGAAATATTCATATCAACTACTCTCCTGACGCTCCGTCATCGATAACAATTTCTGGTGTACGTACGGGAGGAATTATGGCTTACTGTAGTTCAACAACTACAAATCCTAGTAACTTAATGGGATGCTCGAACTATGGTACTATTGCTTCTGAGCAGGATGGAAGTGCAGTAGGTGGCGTTGCAGGTCTTATCCGTTGCTACAAATTGCGTGAATGTCACAACCTTGGAAATGTTATTGGACCTAATCCTTCTCCTTCAGGACCATATCGTGGTTTGCTTGTTGGAGCAATTACTTCGGCCGACAATCCTTCAACATTCGAAAGTTGCTCATTGCGTGGCTGGATTGGAAGCAAGAGGGATCTAAGTGATGCTGTTGAGGCAGGTGAAGATAATTATCTTGAATTGGGAGTTACTATCAAGGATGATGCTTCGTGCCCTTCGTGGAATGCTGACAATATTCGTTTCGCTCTGGAACAGTAATTAGAGCATGAGGCGCATGCTTGCGCTTAAAAGAGTATACAAATCGTATCGTTATGATTTGTATACTCTTTATTCTTTAGCCTTCGTCTTTTACACACGGACAATGCTGAATAACATTTGCACTTACATTTCTTGTCATTACCTCATGAGGAAACAGTTGGCTCTTTGGAGTTGCCTTGCATAAGAATTGTACAAGTTGTTTTTCCTTCGGGCTATTCTGTGTGTAGATATGTAAATATCACAACTAAGAACCTTGCCATTAGAGAATATACTTGTACAGAGTATGGTACTATTCAATAGAGATTTGAATGCTGCAAAAAACATAGAGAGGGAAGGACTTTCCCTTTGTAGACATAAGGTAAGTGCTTGCACTATGCTTGCCCCAAGAGCCCCACTATTTCAATAGTGGTAGTAGAAAGTTTGGCGCTAGTCAAAAAGAGTCTGTTCTTGACATGATGGAGCGCTTAAACCCAAATGTGAATACGCCAAAGAAGTTACTTCCCTTCCTCTTGGTGTGCGCTTTAAGAAACCTTCCTTTATTAAAAATGGCTCATACACTTCCTCAACCGTTCCGCTATCTTCGGACACAGCCGTTGCAATGGTTGAAATACCAACGGGACCTCCGTTGAACTTTTCGATGATAGTACGAAGAATCTTGTTGTCCATCTCGTCTAGTCCTGAAGAGTCTATGTTAAGTGCTTGAAGGGCATACTTCGTGATTTCGATTGTTATTATTCCTCCTCCCTTGACCATTGCAAAGTCCCTGACTCGTCTTAAAAGCGAATTCGCGATACGCGGTGTTCCTCTGGAACGCAATGCAATCTCCATGGCTGCATCTTCCTTTATGGAAATGCCTAGTATGCCTGCTGAACGTATGATAATTCCCTTTAGGATGGTAGCATCATAATATTCAAGGTGACACTGTATACCAAAACGTGCTCGAAGAGGAGAAGTTAACAATCCACTACGAGTTGTGGCTCCAACGAGCGTGAATGGGTTGAGTTCGATTTGGATGGAACGAGCAGCAGGTCCCTTGTCAAGCATGATGTCAATACGAAAATCTTCCATGGCGGAGTAGAGGTATTCCTCCACAACAGGGCTTAGACGATGTATTTCATCAATGAAAAGCACGTCTCCTTTTGATAGATTTGTAAGAAGTCCTGCCAAATCTCCAGGCTTATCAAGTACTGGACCTGATGTGATTTTTAGATTGGATCCGAGCTCGTTTGCAATGATTCCTGCTAAGGTAGTCTTTCCAAGTCCTGGAGGTCCATGAAAGAGAACATGGTCTAACGTGTCAGCGCGCATTTTGGCAGCCTTTATGAATACACGCAGATTGTCAACAATCTTGTCCTGACCAGAGAAAGAATCAAGACCCTGAGGCCTAATTTTGTTTTCAAAATCGGCGTCGCTTTCGTTATGTCGTGTGTTTTCGTTGCTCATGTTTTTCAAAGTGGTGACTCCGACGGGAATCGAACCCATATCGTAAGAACCGGAATCTTAAATTCTATCCATTAAACTACGGAGCCCTTTGTGCAAAGATAGGAAAAAGGTTGTTCTTTGTCTTCTTAATCGAACGAATTATTCTACAACTCGAGTTGTAAATATGACCGATTTATCAGTAAATAACTAAAACGCAAGAATGAATGAGTTGAATTAGCGTACTTTAAGTAAAGAGAGTCGAACAATCATTTCTCAATTTTTCAGATAGTGGTATTCTAAGGAACAAGCCTATGTAAAGACTTAACTTTCCTTTATGCATGGATAATCAATGACCACGCCATTCTCATCAACCATCCTCCACTGAGTGATATTACGCTTTTCACTTAAAATAACAACTCCACACTTCGTAACTTTTCGGCCATCCGCTTCATAAGGTATGGCGTAAGCTTTATCATCAATTTGCTAAAGAGCATTTTCGACTGTATCGTCTACCTTCAACTCAAGGACGAAAATGTCACTCGTGGTTTTAATGACTACATCTGCTCTTCCTATGTT
>JAGHTK010000018.1 GCA_018065435.1 Candidatus Alistipes equi | reverse complement strand
TGATGGAAATTGGAGTAATACTGCAAGACTCAAGAAGACAGAGGATATCTTAAATGTCATATTCAAGGTTGTATAGTGGTATAAACTACAGATTTTTTATTAAGAATCCTTAGCCTATTTTTATGAGTTCAGCCCATTTTTTCAAATGCTAAAGTTGAAAAGAATGATAAAGCATCACTTGTCTTGATGCAATTTGAACGCAAAAAGGCTTTTTCGTCTATTGCCTGAACTTGGATGCAATATCCACCTTCTCATGCAAGATCCTTACAATCTCAATGTCGCCATTTTCAACCAGTCGATAGAACACCAAATGCTTATGGCAACTTCTGCGATAGAGACCGAGATGAATCTCAACATACTCTTTGTCAAGACAGCAAGGTCTTTTTGAGATTGCCGCAAATGTCTCTACAAGTGACGAATAGTACTCGTCGGCCTGCTTCTCCGACCATGTCTTGAGCGTGTAGGTCCATATCGCATCCAAATCTTGAACGGCTTTCTTTGTGAGATGGTACTTAGCCATTGGCGTGTACGGTTTTGAGTTCTTTGAGATGCTTTACTGGATCGAAATCTTCATACCTGCCGCTTTCTTCACCCTCGCGGATTGCCGCAGAAAGTTCAAGGACTCGTTTTTCATTCTCCTCAAGCATACGAAGACCGGCACGAATAACCTCGCTAGCGTTATTGTAGCGACCCGTCTTAATCGTTGTGGCGATAAAGTTCCCAAAATAAGAGCCAAGTGCAACTGATGTAGTTTTCATATTTTGTACTTTTTACAAAATTACCAATATTTAGTAACACTGCAAAATAAAACAGAAATTGTTCTGTTTGTACATTAAATACCGCAACTAAGAACCTTGCCATTAGAGAATGGACTTGTCCAGAGTGCGGTACTTTTCACAATAGAGATTTGAATGCTGCTAAAAACATAGAGAGGGAAGGACTATCCCTTTGTGGGCATAAAGTAAGTTGCACTATGCTTGCCCCAAGAACCCCACTATTTCAATAGTGGGAGTAGTCAGATGGTGATATGTGCAAAAACTAATAGGCCTCTTCCTGTGAAGGATTGAAAGAATCCTGCTGGAACTGATCAGCTCCGTTTATTCCACCTAGAGAATCTTTTCCAATGGAACTCGCAAAGTCATCATATCGTTCCTCGGCAAGTGAGGCCTCCGTTGCAAGTGGTGCCATTTCAAAATCAGAGAATTTAGCCTGTTCCTTACGAAAACGCATCTTTACATCCTTGACTTCGCCATTACGATGCTTTGCAACGCAAATCTGAGCAACACCCGATGAAGAGGTGCCATCCTCAAGTTGGTTTATACCATAATATTCAGGACGATGGATAAAAGCTACTATATCGGCATCCTGCTCAATGGCTCCGGATTCTCTAAGGTCCGAAAGTTGCGGACGATGAGAACCTCCTCTCATCTCAGTCTGACGGCTCAACTGGGAAAGTGCAATGATAGGTATGTTCAATTCCTTGGCTATAGCCTTAAGCGTACGGGAAATGAAAGAAACTTCTTGCTCTCTGTTGCCCTTATCTCCATGCCTTTCACATGTCATAAGTTGGAGGTAGTCTATAATGATGAGCTTTATGCCGTTATGAATGTGCATTCTGCGCGCCTTGGACCTAAACTCGAAGATGGAAAGTGCAGGGGTGTCATCAATGAAAAGAGGAGCTCGGCCTAAAGGTTTGGTCGCAACTTCAAGATGCTTCCATTGTTCTGCAGTAAGTTTTCCACTTCGTATCGTTGTGCTAGGTATTTCAGTCTCTGCGACAATCAAACGTGTCATAAGTTGCGTAGAGGCCATTTCCAAAGAAAACAGAGCAACAGGCAAATTGTAATCAACACATATATTTCTAGCCATGGAAAGAACAAATGCAGTCTTTCCCATTGATGGACGTGCTGCTATAATAATCAAATCCGAGGGTTGCCATCCAAGTGTCAGATCATCCAAATCCTTAAAACCCGTACGAACGCCACTGTAATCAGAGTCGTTTTGACCGGCCATCTCAATGATTTCTATGGTCCTTCTGAGAATATCCGAGGACTGTTGTACAGCCTTTTTAATATGTCCATCCGTTACCTTGAGAATTTCCGATTCAGCATAACCTATAAGTTCATCAACATCCTTCGATGAATCATATGCCTGCTTTTGTATATCGATTGCCGAACGGATAAGTTCCCTTTGAACATATTTCTGAGCAATGATACGGGAATGTTGATCGACATTTGCTGCAGAACCGACCTTTTGCGTAAGCCCCATTAGATACTGCGCTCCGCCAGCTTGCTGAAGAAGTTGGTCAGCACGCAGCTTTTCCGTCACAGAATACAAGTCCACTTCTTTCTGTTGCGCTGACAACTCATCTATGGCATGATATATAACCTTATGCTCAGCTTTATAGAAGGCTTCTTCGGTTAGATACTCTTGTACAGTAGTAATTGTTTCACCCTCAAGAAGAAGTGCTCCGAGCACAACCTCTTCAAGTTCAACAGCTTGCGGAGGTACAATACCCTCGGGTAAAACCGTTGCAATCTCCTCAATATTCTTCTTGTAGGCCCTTCTATTCGAACCCTGATTATCCCATGCCATATGTTTTCAAAATTTGTTAAACAAAAATAGATACAAATCAGTCCATTTTGAAACATCGTTTTATAAGACAATTGTTAATAACTCGACACGTCCATTAACAATGAAAAGAAAAATGCGTATAATCAAAGTGTTGTATGTTGATAAAATTGTTATTAGTTGTCAATAACTTTTGAAAAGTTGCTATCAGCTACGAATGCAGGGCCGCACCTAAGTACGCTATCGGCTTCTACAAGACGTACAAAGCACAAACGAACATCGTAATACAGATTCCAAAATAAACTCACTGGCAAGACTTTAGCCAATTGCTTTTTGAGAAAGTGCCCAAATAAAATCCTTGAAAGCCTTTAAGCCGCACCCGTGAAGCGCTAATATTGTTCAACGCATTTGTTCCTATGGGGGAGAGTAACGTGTCTGCAAATACACACACTTTTCTATAAGATGTTACAGTGTTGTATTGATATAGGGTAAAGATGTGAAAATAGCCCCTGCCTAAACATGTCATCATAAAAATTGCAGACTTTAGGGCCAAATGTGGTGAAAAAATATATGATTTGGCCCCGAAGTCTGCATTTTTAAGCAACATCTGACCTTCCCTGAGATTTGTTGACACTTTAGAGGTTGTTTAACCGATCTTGTTCCGCCTCTAAATTGCGTCAACGTCAAAGATTATGGTTGTGTACTTGAAATTTGGCATGTCCTGAAATTTGAGAAGTTCCTCACGAAGAATGTCACGAGCCTTAGAAAATGATGATTCCACTTCAATTTTTAGAAGCATCTCTTGACGATATTCATTGCGAAGACGTTCAATCAAAGGTGCGACAGGTCCGAAAACACGGGCTCCGAAACGGGCACGTAACATTTCTGAAAATTTTGCAGCAGCTTCCTGTAAAACTTCCCTCTTCGTATGTCGTATTAGAATTCTTATGATACGTACGTATGGAGGATAGAAAAAATCCTTCCTTTCCTGAAGTAACGACTGCGCCACATCTGAGTAGCATTGAAAGCCTAGCAACTTAAAGAACGGATGTGTTGGCACGGGGGTCTGTATTACGACCTGACCTGATTTAGAACGGCGTCCTGCACGCCCTGCCACTTGATTGAAAAGTTGCCAAGTGTGCTCACTTGAACGGAAATCTACGTTGTTTAGAAGTGACGAAGAGTTAAGTATCCCTATAAGTGTGACATTGCCAAAATCAAGTCCCTTTGTTAGAATCTGTGTTCCAACCAAAATATCAGCACCGCCCTCAGAAAATGTTTTGATAATGTCCGAATAGGAGGTGTAAGAGGATGCCGTATCTGCATCTAAACGCAGGATGCGAGCATCGGGGAAAAATTTCTGCAAATCCGTCTCTATACGTTGTGTTCCATAGCCATGCATTTTAAGTGTAGATGCGCATGATGGGCACTGTAATGGAATCTGGATAGTATGTCCGCAATAGTGACAAACCATTTTGGAATGATGACTAGTGAGTGGAATACTACATTTGGGACATTTAGGCACCCATCCACATTCTTTACACTCTACATACGAAGCATACCCTCGTCGGTTTTGAAAAATAATGGTCTGCTCCTTAGCGTTAAGTCTTTGACGAATAGCATCAAGAAGAAATTTGCTGAATTCACCATGCATTTCGCGACGCTGTCTGCAAAGCGCAGTATCGCAAAGTATGAGTTTGGGAAGTTGTGCTCCGCCAAAACGTTCCATTAAATCAACCCTTTGATACTTACCCTGACGACATGCTACATAACTTTCCAATGATGGAGTAGCACTTCCCAAAATGGTCTTTGCTCCATAAATGTGCGCTAACATGAGTGCCGTATCACGACCATTGTATCTAGGATTTGGTTCTGTCTGTTTATAGGATGTATCCTGTTCTTCATCAATGATGACAAGGCCTAAATTTTCGAGTGGAAGAAAAAGTGCAGACCTGGCACCCAGAACAATATTGCCACCCCGACTATGAAGCAATGCAGTATAAGCATCCGTACGCTGACGGGAAGTAAGTGCTGAATGATATATCGTAACACAATCTAAGAATATTGAACGGAGCCTGTTCTCGAGTTGTGGCGTAAGAGATATTTCCGGAACGAGGTAGAGCACATCCTCTTTGCGACTTAGGGCCTCTGAAATAAAGTGCATGTAAATTTCCGTCTTTCCAGAACCTGTGACTCCATTCAAAAGACAAGTTGTTTGTCCCTTAAAGGCTTCCTGTATAGAGTTGAATGCTTCTTGTTGGGCAGAGGAAAGTTTAGGTAAAGCAAACTCTTGGGATGATAGTGAGTGTAGAGATTCCCTCTGCTGAAGAACAAGAAGACCATCTTGCACAAGCGCCTTAAGGATGGCATGGGAAAATGGAAAATCCTTCTTTGCGACACTGCCTCGCTCTGAGACATAATCCAAGATTTGCCGACGCTTTGGATATTTTTTCTGATATGTTTCACACAAAGTCGTAGAAAGCTCTCCCGGAAGAATAAACGTTTCTGTTTTGGGAAGGAATTTGCGAAAATCATCCGTTGTCTTTGAATGTGGTTTAATCATCGAAGGCAGCGCAACACGCATAACCTCACCAATAGTGCACATATAATAGTCGGCAATCCACTCCCAAAGCTTCATTTTTCGTTGCGAAACGAACGGAACAGTGTATGCCTTTTCAATAATACTCTTAACATTGTGTTGAGAAGGTTTCGTAACAAATCTCCACACAATAGCCGTATAAACTGCATTCTTTCCAAAAGGGACAATTACGCCATCACCCTCTGTTAAAGAGATACCTTCTGGTACGCAATAGGTATACATCGGCTGAGCCAATGGCAAGACAACCTCTACATATTTAAGCTCGGCATTTTCCATAATGCAAATTTAGAAATGATAGGAACCTTTTTGAAGTTTTAATGTCGTAAAGTTTTCTTCAAAAAAAAATTCACTTCAAGGCAATAAGTTTAAAACATATTACGTTTTGGTATAGACGTGGATAATTTTGTATGATAAAACATGCTATCACATTGTGTAATAAATTGAGAATCAAATATTAGACACACTATTATATCAAACCATCATAAATTGTGTTTTAGAAGTGTAATATCAATGGGCCAAACGACAGAAATAAAGGTCGAACAAAAGTACATCCGTTGTAGAATATGACTATAATTCATTATTTTTGGAAAAATTAATGAGTGATGCTCAGAAAACTTAGAATAATCGTAGCCTTGACAGTATTTGTGGCAATCACACTGCTATTTTTGGATTTTACAGGCGTAGCCCAGACTCATCTGAATTTTCTATCTAAAATTCAGTTTATTCCGGCATTGATTGCGCTGAATTTGGTAGTTGTAGTAGTATTACTGCTATTAACATTAATATTCGGAAGACTTTACTGTTCGATATTGTGTCCTTTGGGTATTATGCAGGACATTTTTGGATTTTTTGGAAGAAAACAGAAGAAAAACAGATATCGTTTCTCTCCAGAGAAAAAATGGTTGCGTCGCATTGTCCTTATCGTATTTGTAATAGCGTTGATTGTAGGCGTACCAATAGTTACAACTATCCTATCGCCATATAGTTCATATGGTCGCATAGCTCAAAACATTCTTGCGCCAATCTACGGTGGATGCAACAACATCCTAGGATACCTGTCCGAAAAATTTGATGGTTTCACATTTTACACCACAGACATATTTATAAGAAGCATCGTAGCATTTATCGTTGCCTGCGTGACTTTACTTGTTTTGTCATTTTTGGCCTGGAGAAATGGAAGAACGTACTGCAATACAATTTGTCCTGTTGGAACAATACTAGGATTTGTTTCGAAGTACTCCATTTTAAGGCCTTGGATTGATACATCAAAGTGCAACGGCTGTGGAAAATGTGCGCGCAACTGCAAGAGTGCTTGTATAAATCCTAAAAAACATGAAATAGATACTAGTCGATGTGTTACATGTTTTGACTGCATTGAAAAGTGTAGCCAAAATGCAATACACTATTCCCTAAGACGCAACAAAGAGGTTAAAAAAAAGTCAGATAAAGAAAAGGATGGTATCTCAAGAAGAACATTTTTATCAATAACGGGAGTCGCACTAGCATCAGCCGCAGCCTATGGGAAAAAGAAAATTACGGACGGAGGATTGGCTGAAATCGTAAAGAAAGAAGAACCCGAACGCCGCAATAAAATCATTCCTGCAGGAGCCGAAAGTTACAAGCATCTGGAAAGACATTGCTCTGGATGTCAACTATGTGTTGCAGCTTGTCCTCAGAAAATACTTCGTCCTTCATGGGAGGCTGAAAATTTCATGCAAGTGGAAGCATCTTTTGAACACGGATACTGCCCAGATTATTGTACAAAATGTTCAGAGGTGTGTCCTACGGGAGCAATCAAAAAAATCACCGAAAAAGAAAAAACCGATATAAAAATCGGACACGCTTGCGTTAGAAGAAAATACTGCATTCCTATCGCAAACGGAGACAAGTGTGGGCTCTGTGCCGAGAAATGCCCTGTCGGAGCAATAGAAATGGTGAATTTCAATCGCAGCGATCCATCATCTCCGTTAGTACCAGCCGTAAACGCCGAAAAATGTATCGGATGCGGAAAGTGTGAATATTATTGTCCAGCAAGACCTATCAGCGCAATTTATGTTGAAGGTTATGAAGTCCATATGCGAAAATGAGTATGCAAAACATTTCACGAAAAGATTTTATTAAGAAACTCTCTCTAGCATCGCTTACCGTTGCAGGTGCAGGTATGTTTGGGGCTTGCAAGCAAATCTCAAAAAGAAAGGATGATGAGGCCAACGAATATGCCCAGACTGGTGAAATGACATACCGCATCGGTAAGAGTCATTCTGACAAGGTATCTCTTTTGGGCTTCGGATGCATGCGTCTCCCAACCATCCAACAGGATGATGAAAAGACACAAGATGATGAGGTTGACCAAGAGATGGTCAACAAGATGGTAGACTACGCCATAAGCCATGGAGTCAATTACTTTGACACCTCTCCTGCATATTGCCAAGGGCTATCAGAGAAAGCGATGGGAATTGCTCTATCGCGTTATCCTAGAGAGTCTTATTACATAGCGACAAAACTTTCAAATTTTGCCACGAAGACACATAGCAGGGAAAAGTCCATGGAGATGTACAAAAAGTCATTTGACCTACTTCAGGTATCCTATATTGACTACTATCTGCTTCATAGCGTAGGTGGTGGCAAGGATTCGATGCAGATGTTCAACGAACGCTACGAAGACAATGGAATGCTTGACTTTTTGCTTGAGCAAAGACAATTAGGCAAAATTCGACATCTGGGATTTTCATACCACGGCGATGTGAAAATATTCGACTATCTGCTTTCAATTAACGACCGTTGTCATTGGGATTTTGTACAGATACAGATGAACTATCTGGACTGGAACCACGCAAAGGACACAAATAAGCGCAATACTGACGCAAGCTATCTTTATGGCAAACTAGAGGAACTTGGAATTCAAGTTGTAATAATGGAACCTTTGCTTGGTGGACGCCTTGCCGATGTTCCGGGTGGTGTGGCCAAACAGTTCCTAGAAAGAGAACCTGACCAAAGTGTAGCATCTTGGGCATTTAGATTTGTGGGATCCTTCCCGAATGTTCTAACGGTGCTTAGTGGTATGAAATATATGGAACACCTCAAGGAAAATATCAAAACATATTCTCCTTTGATGCCTCTTTCCGAGGAAGAGATGCGATTCATGGAAGAGATGGCAAAACAGATTGTCAAGTTTCCGAGCATCCCATGTACAGGTTGCGAATATTGCATGCCTTGCCCGTATGGGATAAACATTCCTGATATTTTTGCTCACTACAATAAATTCGTATCAGAAAGTAAGATGCCTGATAAGGAATCTGAAACTTACCACAAAAACCGCAGGGAATTTATGATAGACTACGCCCGTAAAGTTGAACGTGAAAGACAGGCTGATCACTGCATTGGTTGTAATCAATGCGTCTCGCACTGCCCTCAACGTATTAAGATTCCAACGGAACTAAGACGTATAGATGAATTCATTCAGCAACTAAAAAAAGACATATACAAAGGAGTTTAATAGCCTAAAACTAAAACAACTATGGTACTAAACATAAAAAAAACAATATTTTTAATAGTTGCCATTATACTATTTGGAGGATGCTCAAAGGATGCCAAAGTATATCAGTATTACACCTTGTCATTTGAAGATTATTCATTTTCAGGCGGAAGTGAAGAGGAACACACATCCATTACAATTGACAATTGGTCAAAATACGTGGATTCTCCACAGTATGGCGGACCACTGCTCTATGGAGGAACCATCAAATATTGTTGGTATGATGCCACGACAGACCTCTACAGTGAGATAGCTGACGCACTGGGTACAAATAAATATGATGGAGGAGGTATTGCAATCTCCAACTATTTTAGAAAAGACATTACCCAGCCTATTGATTATACGGAACAACTTTCCGTTTATGCCTCCAATGGGAACAACAAACGCTCCGCAGTAGTATATGTGGCAAAAAATGAATGTCCGCCCGCTTTGAAATTTAAGTACGGCACAGGAATAATTGACAACCTCTATATATGTCCAACGGCATATTCATATTACATTGCAAAAAACGGCACAGCAGAAATTCCTTCAATTATTGCAAGTGGAAGTGAAATAAAAATCATAATTACCGGATATGATGCTCTTGAGAGGGAAACTGGTGTAATTGAACACGTTCTATACCGTGAAAACTCTCTTCAGAACGGATGGAAAAGAATTGACACATCCATTCTTGGACTGGTCAAATATGTCACATTTCAAATGTACGAAAACGACTCCGATATGCAACATCCGGCATATTTTGCAATTGATAATATCACAATCAAAAAATAGCAAATTGGCATAACATAAATCCCGAACCTTCTGGCTCGGGATTTTTTATGCAGTTTTTTCAATTACGCAAATCGGGTAATTCCTAGATTTTCTGCCATACAAGCGCTGCTCCTCCAAGGATAGCAACATTTTTATCCTGAAGACCGCTAGGCAATATCTTAATCTTGTTCTTGTATGTAACAAGGATAGCCTCCTCCATATAATATCTTATGTGTTTGAAGAGCTTTTCTCCAGCCTTTGCCAGACCTCCAAAAATAAAGACTGCTTCTGGAGAAGTAATAACAGCCGCATCAGCAATTGCATAACCAAGACGTTGTCCAGTTAGACGGAATGCCTCCAAAGCGATAGGATCCCCCTTATCAGCAGCTTCGCTGAGCATTGCCGAATCAAGTTCGTTGTAAGAAATGTCTCTTAAAGGAGATGCATCTGGCATAGAGGCCATCAATTCAAATGCGGTACGCTTGATGCCGATTGCTGAAGCGTAAGCCTCCAAGCAGCCCTTCTTGCCACATCCACACATGCGTCCATTACGTTCAACTGTTACGTGTCCAAATTCACCAGCAAAACCATCATGGCCGTAAATCATCTCACCATTCGAGACAAAACCTGAACCGACGCCTGTTCCGAGTGTTATCATGAAGAAATCCTTCATTCCCTTTGCTGCACCATATACCATTTCTCCAATAGTTGCCGCGTTAGCGTCGTTGGTAATGTAAATCGGAACATTCGGAAAATATTCTCCAAGGTCTTTCACTAAATCAAATACACGATTTAATTCATCCTGAGATTCCTCTTCTCCGGTGTATTTCCACAAGTTGACTGGACGGTCAATTATTCCGCAATAATAATTGGCATTTGGAGCACCGATGCCGATACCAACAAGTTCAACCTCGTCCTTCACTTCTTTAAGAAGAGATTGCATGGCCACTCCAAGAGCTTCAACATATTTGGGATAATCTGAAAATTTAGGATATGCCTTTGTTGAAATTTTGGATTCTGCAGCAATATTACCTTCTAAATCAACAAGACCGAAGGCTGTATTTATTCCTCCAATGTCTATACCAAATGCTAATTTTTTCATAACAGACCTCTACCCGATTAGGGAATTAATATTAATAATTTAGTTTTGCGATGGAAAGAAAGGCTCCTACCAATCAATCCGTTATTACAAATATAGCCATTTCTTCATATACTTTTACATAAAGATTCCGTATTTCATAAGAAACATCAGAAACATCAGAAACATCATAGTTTCTAATATTGTACTTAACACATACATTCAAAATTCTACACTAAGCAATATTATTGGATGATGTAGAGGACCTGCATTCCATCATCCAAATTGAAAGATTTACATTTTTCAAAAACAAAATTATAAGGCAGGTTTAGCAAGACGCATCAGAAATGTTTTCAAAGCCATATACTGGAAAAAATTTGGAGTCGAAAAACATAAAAAAACAATTTGATAATTAAATTATTAACATTTGTGATTTTTTAATATTTTTGCCAACCAACCCTCAATAATTTATTAAACAATGTCACTAATACAGCAAACATCTAGACTTAAAAATTATACACAGCCCAAATACGAACTTGCTTTCATAAAAGTACCTCATCACATTTTAGCAGGTTCTTATGGAGATGCTAATCAAGCAGGTGGGTCTTTCAATAACGATAATACAAACAACTATGAAAACGACCTCTTATAGTATAAAAAAGTCATTGAAAATATTGACTTTTTCTTCAGTAATTGTAACGTTATTCAGTGCTTGTCAAAAGTTGAATGTCGAACAGGATATCACTCTTGGAACATTTACTGTTCAGGCCGATTATACTGAACCTAATGCAGAAGATACAAAAACTGCCCTTGTGGATGGCACAAACCCTTATGTAAAATGGCTTGCATCGGACAAAATCAATGTGTGGGAGGCAGTTGACGATAAGAATAACGCTTGCTTTTCAACCTTGAAAACCAATCTTTCGGACAACGACAAATCAGCAACCTTTGACATTCAACTAAGTGGAACCGACCCTAAGGGAACAAAGTACTGCTATACATCAATCTATCCTGAAGGTGCAGTAACAGCGAGTGGTGGAATCTATAGTTTCGAGATTCCCGCAACACAAACCCTCTTAAATGGGAACTTTGCCGCCAATGCGGATATCCTTATCGGTAAGCCAGTAATAATAGATAGCAGAATAAGTAACGGAACGGGAATTAGTGTACGTTTCAAACGACCAGGAACAGCCGTAAAACTCACGCTAAAGGGTATATCTGTTGGAGAAAAAATTAATGTCATCAAGATAAGTGCACCTTCTGGCAAAAAAATAGCCGGTCGTTGCAAGGTAAATCTTCTTACTGGCGACATTACGGACAAAGCTTATCAAAGTGGCATCAATGAAATTACTTTGAAGTGCAATGGCAACATCGCTAGCGGAGAAGATGTCTTCTATTTCCGTTGCCTTGATGGGACATGGGAAAAAGGAAGTAGTGTTTCAATAAGAGTCGAGACCGACTTTGCAATCTATACAAAAACAGTCAATCTTCCTCAGGACTATGTTTTTGTAGATGGTGGACTTACAAAGTTTGGATTTCAAGGGTTTACCAAAACAAAATTTGATACACTTCCAGGTGTGTTCTCTGTAGGTAATAATGTACGTGTTCGATTCTCTAAAGGTAACCTTATAGCTTCAATAGATGCATCTGCTAAACCAACAAGTTGGAAATTTGCGACAAATCAATATGATTTTCTTGGAGGTGGTGGAGCAAACCTTACAGTAGGTACTCAAGGTGGAGATTTTGACCTTTTCTCATGGTCTAATACAAGTACCACAAGTAACTGGGGAATAAATAAAAGAACTGACGATTGTGTATCCAGCAACGTTTTTAAGGAATGGGGACAAAATATTTCCGGGAGTTGGCGCACTTTAACGGAAGATGAGTGGAAATACCTAGTTGGTGGAACTCTTATAGATAATAAGAGACCTGATGCTGAAGAAAAATACGGATGGGCAACAGTGTGCGAAAAGCATGGATTTATTCTTCTTCCAGATCAATTCACTGATCCTTGTACCAACCAAAGTGACGAAAGCCTTTCCGATGCATTTAAATCTCGTGGAAAATATAAGGATAATATTTACAAAGATGCCTCAAATTGGGATGCAATGGAAAGAGCTGGAGCGGTCTTTCTTCCTGCTTGCGGTTGTATAGTAGAAGAAGATTCCAAATTCAAATACTTAGATGGCGAACAAACAAATACACGATATTGGTCATCTACTCCAAATTCTAATTATCAGGCCTTCGTCTTGGATCTGTTTACAAACTCGGAACAGTTGTCCATTGGTTATAATTCTATACCTAGCAAATATGGCGCACCAGTTCGTCTTGTCACCATCATTACGAACACCAACGATGACTAGAAAAGGCTGTCTTGATCTAAAATCAAAGAGAAATGATAAGACTGCTACTAGAAGATGTCGAGTCCTTAAACGATTCAGAAACGTATTTTAGGCTCTACGAAAATGCATCATTGGAGCGAAGACGAATTGCAGAGAAATTTCGTTTTACAAAGGATCGTAACCTTAGCATTGGAGCCACAGCTCTTATGGATATTGGACTTCGTTCATATGGACTTCGCGAAAAAGATATGATTTATGGCTATGGCGTAAACGGAAAACCTTTCTTTAAGAATGCGCCAGAAATTCATTTCAGTATATCTCACAGCTCAACCAAAGTGGCAGTTGCATTTTCCGACAAAGAAGTAGGATGCGACATAGAACAAATCGCCACCTTTGATATGGATGTGGCAAAATCATTCTTTAGTGATAGGGAATACTTAGAAATAATGTCCATGCCCGCATTGGAAGAAAGAAACAGGGAATTTTTTCGATACTGGACACTAAAGGAAAGTTATGTAAAAGCCACCGGACAAGGTTTTTCTCTTTCGTCAAAAGCATTTACCATTGCACGTAACGAATCTAAATTTGTATGTATAGACAATATAACTTCGAAGATTGATTCCAAGTTTTCCTTTTGCTCGTTGAATAACATTAAGGGATATCTCTGTGCATTGTGTTTTAACAAAGAATGCGGCCTGCCTGAAATTATCACACCTGTATTTTGAAAGTTACCATATTCTGGTTGAGAAGATACCTGTAACTTAGATTATTGCAATAGGCCTTTACAATTGTCAGTCCTATACCAATATTATTCTTTGAATATTCTATGACTGCAACAGGATTGAAAGCCTTACCATCATCATGCAAAGAAACACATACAGAATCCTCCGTAATGTTAACGGCTAAATCTATCGAAGAGGCATGACCATGATTGATGATATTATTGACCAACTCCTCGACACATAAAGCCGTCTGATTCACCGTGTGTTCTGTCATTGAATTCGAACGAAGAAACGAACATAGGGATAATATGGATTCACTCAAGGAATGGGTGTTTGCTAGAATAGTTATTTCTAGTACATGTGTATCATTTTTCATAGGAATAAGGAAAAATCGGCATAATTGACGATTCTTGAAACGCAAGATAGTTTCCCACAAAAGTATTGCAAGCCCTGTAACAAGTTGTCCAACGAAAAATCCTATCCAATGAGCATGCATCAAATAGAAAAACACCATTGGAAGAAGCGTCTGGGTAACTGAAAGCAACATAGCCAGACCTTTTCTCTCATAAAACATAAATACAGGCAATAGATTGCACAATAGCCCCTGAAATACAATATGCAAAGAAAATAGAGGTAATGCATCTCGCACTGCATCAAGTCCCGATGTAGTGGAAACACCCAACAAAGATGCGATTTGTGTTGGGAAAAATATAATTAGAGCCGCATACACCGAAAAACAAAATGCCATGAATAGATATGCTCGCTTCATAAGCATAAGCATTCCCTGACTATCATCCATTCCCTTAAGAATGGATCCAACGGGCTGTATTGTACGTAGCGTACCCGTTAGAATTATCATCGAAAATGCAAAGAGCTGCATGCACACGGCCAAAGCAACAAGACCGCTGTCGCCCAAATAGTGTCCGGCAACATAGTTGTTTCCTATGTATTGTACGGAAATGAGTACCGTTGAAAAAAAGAGAGGAAGGCCTATAGAAAAAACCTTGCCTAGTTTTATTTCACCAAGAGTAAAGTTGCACAAGCGTATACTATTCTTTTTTCTGAAATGAGGTAATACCATTAGGATACTTATAACATACATCACACATGTGGCAGTAGCCGCACCTGCAATTCCCCAGTTACAGTACTTGATAAACACTACATCCAGCATTATGTTGAAGATATTACCTACGATAACTGCACGCGATACCATCTTCGGGGCGCCATCCATCGTTACATACTGATGGACACATTGCATAATCATCTGTAAAGGAGCAGAACATAGTGTAATTCGCATGAAACTATCCGAAAGAGGTCGTAGGGATTCCGACTGGCACATGGCCAAAGATAGATCCTGAAACCAGATAAGACCCGATAGAGTATAAATAAGACCTATGACCAATGAAAAGGCCATCGAAAACGAAAAGAGTTTATCGGCCGTCTCTCTGTTTCCCTTTCCTATTGCCATACCGGCTAACATTGTGGAACTTGCAACATAAAGACATGTCGTAGCAAAAAAAGCCTGTAAGAGTGGTTTACTCAAATTGACTGCTGCAAGGCCATCATCTCCAATAAGGTTGCCCACAATAGTAGCATCAACGATATTTGCTATCTGTGTAGCGGCAACCGTTAGAATAGAAGCCCAGAGATACTGGTTGAATGCCTTATTTATAAGAGTCGGTTTACGTTCCTGCATGGTAGAATCATTTCAAAGAAAATTTAGGGGCTTTCGCCTCTGAACTGTACAAAAGGTCAAAATCAAGGCCAAGTGTCACAATTTCTTTTAGGAATGCGTTGAAATACACATCTTCTCGCCAATCCTGCATAAAAACTACATAGAACCATCCGTCAGCTGCTGTGACTTCCATAAGGATTCCTATACCAATAGGTTCACCAGCCGGGAATATGGCCGAAATGTGCTTGTCACACGAGCCGAAGGACTTCTTGCCAGCATAACTTACTGCGAATGTGGTCTGTGCAAAAAAGCCTTCCATACCCTGAGCCACAGCATTAAACTTATCCTGAAGAGTAGGTAGTGCGTTTACGGCAGCACATGCATCTTTGATACCCACCACGGTGCGCAACAATACACTTTCATCCGACAAATAAAGAATATTGCCTCGCATAATGGTATTTTGTTGTTCCAAAGGCATATCCCTCATCTTACGATCATATACCAATGGAAGTGTTGTCACCATATTACGATGAGATTTTTGAGCGCCAACTACATTACGATAATCACAGTATACCTGTGAAATTATTGGCTCCGTAGCATCGGGGTGTAATTTGTCAATTGCCCGGCTCATAAGAAGTGATAGTATTGTGTTAGGTGTACCATCACTACTGCGACAAAGTGACATCAATTGTTTCTCACTGATACGAATAAAATGCTGATGCTGCTGTGAACGAGTAACAAGGCCCTGCTCTTCAAGGCGAAGTGCCTTACTAGGAATTTGAGGCAACGGAAGCAAATCGTCCGTTTTGGGCAGTGGTTCTGTAAAAGGATCAAAGTATTCTGCAGGGTCTATCGGTGTATTGGCAAGCCATACGCCTGGCATGTCAACTTCCTCTTCGTATCGCATCTGACAATAATAATACATCAACGTGTGAAGTACAGGTCCTCGACCACGTCCGTCAAAAATGGCATGCACGTTATTGAAAAAGATATCCTTTCCAAAATATGTAAGTGCAAAAAGATGATAGTTCGATTCCGCTCCGCAAAGAGTCATAGGTTTATCGCTCTGCTTTACAACAAGAGGTAAATCGTTATACTCAAGCTTATATCCATACTCATCGGCAACTATGCGTTTTTTCAAATATGGATATCTTGTCATCGTAATATCAAGAGCACGTTTTAAGGCTTCTCCTGAAACTTCATCCTTCATGTGAAGAATGTATCTGAACGATTTTGAAATATTCTCGTTAATGCAGTAAAAATCGAGTGTGTCGCAGAAAAAACTTTGCATAGATTCCTTATTCTTTGTTTTTGCTTTGTTCATTAAAAATACGGTCTGCCTCCAAATAGAGAAGTTCCGTATCCATAATATTGCGGATGCGGTTGCTTATGACCTTTCGACCCATTTCGGACATCATTCCGTCATGGTGTTCCGCAATATTATAAATGGTTAACTGATGGGCCGGAACATATCGTTCAAAACCACCAGCGAGTTGTCTGACGATGTGTGCAAAATATGTTCGTTGAGCCGTCTGGAGGCCATCAACAATCTTTGTTGCCTTGAAAAAGTGTACACGGCCCGTGTATGGACGAGGCTTGAATTCTGCCATGTTACGACCCACACGACGAGAATTCTCTATAATCTGCTCAATCATTCCACGACCTCTAAAATCCTCAAACAAAGGACTATTTTCGTAATATTCCCTATTAACGTGTTCAACTTGATTTACAATGACCAGACGCTGATCATAATCGTTATCTATAACATATGAATCAATCAATATTAAACTGCCCATATCCTCACCGGCCTCCTTGAGTTGGCATGCCATTTCATAGGCAATCATTCCTCCATAGCACCATCCACCAAGATTATATGGTCCATGTGGCTGTCTCTGTTTGAGTATTTCAATATATTTGGCAGCAATAGCCGGAATGCCCTCCTTCACATCCTCCGGGTGGTAAATGTTATATTGTTCAATAACCGAAAATGAACAACAATCCTTTATGTCATTTGCAAGGGCATAGTATACCTCACTACCGGAACTTCCTGTGTGAATGAATACCAATGGTGCTTTTTCCTCATGCGAAGAGTATACATAATCCAACGAAGGGGATGAAGATGTGTTCTCTAGCGTGCGTGCTATACCTCTTACCGTAGGATTCTCATATATACGTGTTGGCTGGACATCTAAGTGCAATGACTTTTGAAGTTCACCACAAAGTCGCATTATAAGGATGGAATCACCTCCCACTTCAAAGAAACTGGTATCGGCACCGACCTTCTCAATGTCCAAAGTGAGTATCTGACAGAAGATTTCTGCAACCTTCTTTTCCATATTGCTCTGAAGAGGCTGAAGATTGGAACCAATTTCAGGCAACGGAAGATTCTTTCTATCTATTTTTCCTGTAGCGTTAAGCGGAAAGGCATCCATATGTACATAACGCAATGGTACCATATAATGTGGGAGCAATTCTTCAAGAAATGATATGAGCTCCTCTTTTTTAATCTCTGTACCATCCGTAGTGTAATATCCGCAAAGGAACTTACTTCCACGACCGTTATCCACCCCCTGCACAATAGCTCTTGTAATGCCAGGCATACGTTTCATAACAGATTCAATTTCTCCAGGCTCGACACGCTGTCCGTTAATCTTTAACATCCAGTCCTTACGATTGACGTAATGAATGATTCCCTCGGCATCGATTCTGGCCACATCTCCGGTATGTAACCAACCATCGCGATATAGTTCCTCTGTGCGTTTCTCATCCTTAAAATAACATTTACAGAATGAGCCTTTTAGAACAAGTTCTCCATCCACGCCTACCTCGACGTCCATACCCTTATCATCCACCACACGCGCTACATTGTGGTTGATACCACGACCCAAAGGAGCTGAGTCGGACATCTCATCAACTCTGTATGACATTACGGCTCCTCCGGTCTCACTCATTCCGAACATGTTATAGAGTTTGTACCCATCTTGTGAATGTTGGGTCGTAAGTCGCTCTCCACCAGTAATTACTGCCTTCAAAGATTTGCTTCTATTATGAAACTGCGTCAGAACGGCCGGACTTATATGACAGACGGTTATCTGGTTGTCTTCAATGTAGTATTCTATTGCCTTTGCGCTTGCCTTGTAAGCATCGCTTAGGATATGAACTGTGCCTGCACCATACATAACGTCAAAATTTCCGATAATCGTTACGAAATAGAATGGTGATGCGGCTCCAAAACGTGTATTTTCGTTATGGGTAAGTTCCTTAGGGACACGCGGATTGTTGTCAATAAGCGTTGAATGGTTGTGTAGTATTCCTTTTGGTTTTCCCGTACTACCGGATGTGTAAATAAGGATAGCTCCATCATTTGAATCAGGATAGTGTATCTGAGAAAGATCCAGCGGGTTAGTGTGACGAATCTGCTCAAGGACCTGAGAATCAATAGTCAACGAGCTATCGCAGTGTTCAACAATGTAGTCGATTCTCTCCTTTGGAAATTTATCCCCCATAGGGACTGCAACCGAACGAGAGAGCCAAATACCTATTTCAACGGCCATATACTCAGCGCACGGAGGCAATATAATGGTGATGAAAGAGTGTGGGACGATGCCTTTTTGCAAAAGATAAGAGGCGGTCCTTAAAGATAAATCCAAAATATCCCCGTAGGTCGTTTCTCTTACCCCCT
The DNA here is from genome assembly GCA_018065435.1 of Candidatus Alistipes equi. Taxonomy (GTDB): domain Bacteria; phylum Bacteroidota; class Bacteroidia; order Bacteroidales; family Rikenellaceae; genus Alistipes; species Alistipes equi. The sequence goes on along the minus strand of JAGHTK010000018.1, from coordinate 2,878 downwards.
CATTGTCTACAACCGCAATACGACTCGGAAAATTCCGACAATTGTCTATGATTCGTTTAATGTACTCTGATTCCATATCGATAGAATTTTAGCATTAACGCTTAAAATCATTGTCAAATACGCCCAATCCTTGAAGAACACGTAAATAATTTTCTATATAGTCCCATGATGTGAATGACCAACGGAAGCCAAGGCGCAAAAGAACGGCTGCCGTATATGACTTCGTATCCCATCCATTCATTACGTGGACTCTTCCATCGTTGGAAGATTTGTATGCCACAAGACTTTGAACAAGTTCTGACTTTTCAGGATCTTCCATTGCCTTCGACAGACGACGTTGGAATTCATCATCTTCCACACGTTCAATATGAATGCCTATACGATTCATACACTCGATGGTATCTCCGTAAGGAGGCCAATGAATATTTCCAGGCTGGAAGACAGTACATCCATCTGGGGTCAGGCTTAAACGTACAATAGCATCAGCAACCTCGTTGATTGGAGAGTATTCCGAATAACCACATTCCCTAGAATAAGGAACGCATCCTAGAGTCTGGTAAGCTTTCAAAGTAGCCATTGCGTTGTTGCTACGGAAGTTGATTTGGAATTCTCCATCAGTCGAACGTGCGGAAAGATTACCAAGTCGCATCACCTTGCCTTTTAAGCCCCTGTTCTTTACAGCATCTAACACCGCACGCTCTGCAATGAATTTTGAAGCTGTATATTTTGATGCAAGTTCCTGACCACGGTAAAGGTCCCGTTCAGTAAATATTATAGGTTGAAGTGCTTTGTCTGAAACGCTATGTCCTGCTATACTTCCTGTCGATGTTTGAATAAATCTTGCACCAGTACGCAAACAAAGCTCAATGCAATTCAGACATCCCTTGATGTTAATATCTTCAATGTCTGTTCCTGCCGAGAAATGTTTTACGTTGGCAGCACAGTTGATAAGCACATCTATTGAGTAATTGAAGTTCGTAAATGATTCCGCATTTGTCACATCCCCATCAATTACTACAATACGTTCATTGAACTGCTCCTCATATTTATTCCCAAAGTAGTAGAATAGTAGCGCACGCACACGGCTTTCTGCCGAAATGGAACGATTACTACGTACCAAACAGTAGATATGAGGTACATCATCTCTTTCTATGAGATTATGCAAAACATGTATTCCCAGAAAACCTGTTGCTCCCGTCAGAAGCACGTCTCCCATTTTCGAATAACATTCTCCTTCGAGGAAAGTGGCCAGCTTATTTGCTGCAAGCACATCTTCCAGTTGGCTATAGTCATAGGATTCAATCTCTTCAACAAGAGGTAGGTTGCTACGCTTGGATTCACCACTATAAAGTTCCGGCTTAAGCATCTGTGCAAGAAGCTTCGGCGTAGAATTGTCAAATACATTTTTGTACACAATCGCATAGCCAGCCTTTGAAGCCTCCGCTATAAGTTGCATTGCAACAAGTGAGGTACCACCCATTTCGAAGAAGCTGTCATCAATACCGACATCTGAAACATTCAGAATCTGTCCAAAAATTCTACAGAATGCCTTTTCTACATCATTTGTCGGTGCCTTGTAACTACTGCTTCGCAGCTCAGGCATAGGAAGTCGCTTAACATCCGTCTTACCTACTGGTGTCAAAGGCATCTCGTCAAGCCTTACAAAAACTCCAGGCACCATATATGGTGTGAGACGCTCGGACATGTTCTGCTTGAGTGTCTGCTCGTACTCCTGCACCGGAATATCTGCCACAGTCTCATCCACGGTGTAATAACCTATAAGTTTGTCAATGCTTCCAAGCTTCTTGATAATGGCCACACACTGACGCATACCTGCCTGCTGCGACATGACGGTTTCAATTTCACCAAGTTCTATACGCAGACCATTGAGCTTAACCTGATTATCCGTTCGGCCCATAATGATAATGTTACCATCTGGCGTCCACATTGAATAGTCTCCCGTGCGGTAAATGCGCTTGCCGTTCCACTCTATAAAAGTTTCTGCCGTTCTTTCAGGCATGTTGTTATAACCTCTGGCAAGACCGATACCTCCGATGCAAAGTTCACCCATCACACCAACCGGAAGTTCGTTTCTATCACTATCAAGCACCTGATATGTATAGTTCGTAAACGGCTTACCCACATGTATTTCACGCGTGCCATTAAGCACTCCTGCACTCGAGCCCATTGTAGTTTCCGTTGGACCATAGGTGTTGATAATATATACGTTCATCTTCTCCAGTTCATCAAGCAACGCTCCAGGAAGTTTCTCACCTCCCGTTACAACGCACTTCATCTGATCCTTGATAAGATTATAGTACTGTTCAAACTCCATATTGACCATAAGACGTGAAGGTGTACCACTAATGGTCTGCACGCCTGTACGACGACAAAGTTTAACCATTTCGACAGGACTCATAATCTCATCTTCATTTGCAAACACCACAGTATCACCATTGAATACCTGTACTCCTATTTCTCCCACGGAAAGATCAAACGACACCGTGGACTGACATAGTCCTATATTGTTAGCGTTGCTATCCGACCCGAAATTAGTATCACTCTTGTAGAAGGAAAGGAATGATGCTGCTCCTAAGTGTTCTATCATAACACCTTTCGGTCGTCCCGTTGAACCGCTCGTGTAAATTAAGTATGCCAAATCATGTGGATCAACCTTAACGTTCAAATTATCATCCGCAAGCGATGCGGACTCTTCCAAAAGTTCCATAATGTCAATGGCACGGCCAGGATAATCCTTAACCCTTTCTTTTGTGGTTATGACAAAACGACCTTCGGAATCGTTAAGTATGTACTCAATACGATCTGCCGGATAGTCCGGATCCATCGGAATGAATGCACCTCCACACTTCATCACAGC
>JAGHTK010000135.1 GCA_018065435.1 Candidatus Alistipes equi | reverse complement strand
AACTAAAATTCAAAATGAGTATAAAAGCATGTAATGACCAACAGAAGTTTGAGAAATTGCTTTCTGTTTGTCTAATGTACAAAAATGAATTTAGGCACAATAATTACGGGAAAAAGCAGCAAGCATTAAAAAATCCTACTGAGTAGTTACCTTTTTTTTGTTGAAAATTTGCTTGTTATAAAATTAAATTCCTACATTTGTGTAGAAATTATTGTAAAACAAATAGTTAAACCTTAAATTTCAACGTTATGAAAGAGTTAATCGAAAAAATCAATGCTGAGGTTGCTGTTTTCCAAGCAAATGCTGAAGCTCAGCTCGTTAAGGGTAATAAGGCTGCTGGTACACGTGCACGTAAGTCTTCTGTAGTGCTTGGTAAGCTTCTTAAGCAGTTCCGTGAGGAATCAGTAGCAGCTACAAAGTAATATCGTAGCTACAAAGCATACGGGCATCGGTTATTCCGGTGCTTTTTTTGTTTATAGATTTTTGTGATATACGCTACAATTGGATTCCGGCCTTTTTGAAAAGTTCCATATCGTGTTTGTTAATCCCTATTCGGCTATCGAACTCTACAGCCTCGTTATGGTCGTTGAGGTAATATCTGCGATTTAACGAGGAGAACTCGGCACTTACCAACGATACACTTGAGTCACAATATTCACATTCGATGCTTGCCATATCGGCCAGCGTATGGAAGGCTGAATGGGTGGTTGCCGGTGCTTTTTGGTTCTCCTTTGCTGAAAGAACTTTCATAGGGAACTCTTCGCAGTATTCTTTCGAAAACCACGCTAAGGCCGGTACATGTAATTGATAATAGGTAACCGTAGGCGACGCATGTAAGAAACGACCGCGAGAATCGTCGAAAAGATCCTCTCCGTGGTCTGAACAGAAAAATAAAGCAGAACAGCAATCTTTTGCAGAAAGGTATTCGATTATGGAATTTATTACATGATCCGTATAGCGAATTGAATTGTCGTACGTGTTGCGTAGTAATTCGGCATTCGTAGTGGAAATCTTGCAGTCGCTGTCCGGCTTAAAGTGCGACATCTCTTTAGGATAGCGTTGGTTGTAGGCAAAGTGCGAGCCATAGCAATGCAACACGAAAAACATGTCACTATTCGAATCGTCATCAATGATTCGACGCATGAGCGTTAGAAGTTGCATGTCATAGCGTGGAGCGCTTATAAAGGTTGTTTCATCGGCTTCGTTGCCTAAAAAGTCAATCATTCCACCTTGAGGTGATTGGTCGGATATGAAATAGGTCTTAAAGCCGGCTTCGTGAAAAAGGCTTACGATACCTTTGCGATGGTAAATTTCAGAATGATTCTCGGCACTTACGCTCGAAAGCAGCAATGGAACGGACTTATGCGTGGTGTTGCTTTGTGTGAGAACATTCGAGAAAAGCATGATGTCATCCCTTTGAGAAAGTTCAGGATTCGTATTGCGTTCGTATCCCATTATACTCCAATTCGATGCTCTAGCAGCCTCTCCTATCATGTACACGTATATCTCACGCTGCTTTGCATGGCGCGTTTTTTGCGCTGCGTAGGTGAAATCTTTAGAGGTCTCGTGATAAGAACGTACGGCATGTTGTATCGAGATGCAAAGCTTAAAGTTGTAGATTACATTCGCAGGGAAGATTTCAGTCAGAAAAACAGATTTACCTTCGTTCGTCTTCTTTGCAGGAATAAGCATAAGAGCCCCTACAATGGCCATAGGTATTCCTATTTGTAGGAAGCGACGGCGGCACTTTTTGGTTATGCGGTAATGTTTATGCGTTGCGTATACGGCATAAGCAATGATTGGAAGGTAAATTACAATCACAAGTCCTACGGCCGGCGCTATGTTCATCAGAAGTTCTGATGCTTCGTTCGGATTTGTTGTGAACAAATTGACGAACATATCGGTGGCTATAATCGAATTTCCGAAAAGGTAGGAAAGCACTATTTGGAAGGCTGCGAAGAACATCGCCCATATAAGGCAAACAACGGGTGTTCCTGTACGACGCGATATCACTCCGTAGCACATATAGAATCCAAGTGGCAAAAATAGCCCAGCAATGCAAGACCAGATACTATAGTTCTCCGTGTGGATAAGAATAAGGTTCGGTATCATTGTGCACACAAGGCAGTAGATAAGAAGAACCATCGCCTTTGTTGACGATTTGGTTTTTCGTATTTTCTGCCAGATGCGCATGATACTTAGAACGCTTCGTTAATTGAGAATATGAAACTATTCGTCAGCTTACCATGTATGCGTTGCCCAAATCCGTAGTCCAAACGGATGTTCATTCTTCGCTTGAATTCAAAGCGTAGACCAACACCATAGTTAGGAAGCGTTTCTGCCCAGTTGAACTTATCGAAGCGGCGATAGACATTACCGGCACCGACCCATGCCGTAGCACCGATTCTCTTCCAGATACGCTGTCTGAGTTCGGCTTGAATCATTGATACGTTGATATCATTGAAACGGCTACGATAGTAACCTCGCATACGGTACATACCTCCAAGTTCCGCAAAGTACATCCATGGAGTATTCAAACTGTTCAATTCGGTATAGAAATCCAATGCAAGAACTGCACCTTTCCACAAAGCTTGATAGTAGTCAAGTATAACTCTTAGTCGATACGTTGTACCGAAGTTTGTCATAAAATTTGGACGTACAGTTCCCTGAAGGGAGAAGTAGACTCCCTTGAAAGGATTTGAAACAACGTCTCGTGAATCGTATGAAAAGATGGCTGTAAGACCAACTCCGGTAACGGAAGAGCGATTGTTTATTGCCGAAATGTGGCCAAGTTCAGTCTCTCTTTCCAAAAGGTCTGCTATGTTCTGCTTTTGTTGGTCCGTACCTCCAACGTATGCGTAATTAAGTTCGACGCTACCTCCAACGAATATATGCTTGTGGAGTCTGTGCATGAACTTTATTGTAATGTCGTACTTCTTGTTTGCAAAGGCGAAACTTGCATCTTCGTGATTCATTCCACCCTTGTAGCCAAATCCCCAACGCAGTGTAGGCATTGACATAAAGTATGCAAGGTAGTTCAGACGATTTCTGTCTCCTTTGAAGATGTTCGTTCCTTCAATACCTATCTGGTACAAACCCTTTACGGAAACCGAACCGAAAAGCGATGCGTTCGAAGGTTGAATGGTGTGATCCGTGCGGTCCGTACGATAGAGTCCTGCAGCCAAAATTCCAATACCGAAACTTGTTGACTTTGAATAGTAAGGACCTCCTATGACAGAAATGTCAATCTTCTTTGTGAAGGTTTTGTCTGGAGCAGGTTGTCCCAAGCGCTGGATGAAACGACCGAAACCTGTTTTCGGAACTCTTCGTCTTGTTGAATCAGCAACGATTGTAGAGTCCTTTTGGGCCTTAGGCAACTGCTTCAAAGGAGTGTATTTGTATTGAATGGAATCGGTCTCCACTTTTTTTTCGTTCACCGGCTCTGTCTGGGCCTGGGACAAAATAACGGCAAACAATGATGCCAGAAGTAGAATGGTTTTTTTTGTCATTCTTTATAGGCCGCTAGCGGTATTTTTCGATGAACTTGTAGAATTCTTCTTTTTCTGCTTCACTGTGTTCGCCCTTATGTATGTAGACGAGCTCACCCTCTTTCGTTACAACTAGCAAAACGAATTTGTTGTTGCAATCTCCAAGATTCCACGCAGTTGCAAGGATGCGATCCTTATCAGCCAGTACCGTTGCATGGTTCTTTTCGGTACGCTTGTTTGCAAGCTTGCAAGCCAGAGAGTTTGGCACAAATGGCGCGTCCTTCAGATTCATAATTCCAAAGCCAAGGATATTAGCTCCTGAAGCACGTTTGTTCTGCTCCATTTCTTCGGTAAACTCTTGGTTCTGCTTCGGTTTATCAGGGTCAACATAGAAAATCATAAGATTTTTCTTACCCCACTCTGGAAGTTGTACTTTTTCTCCTGTAAGGGCTTCAAGCGTTACGTTATTAACTTTGCGAGGTGTAATTGCACCCTGAGCGAATACAACGCTAGAAGATAGTATGGCTATAGCCAAAATGATAATAGTCCTGAGTTTCATTTTCAAACTGGATTTGATTTGTCATTCGCGCAAAGATAATAATCTTTTTAAGAATTGAGCATTTTTTCAGATGTAAAGAACGTTTCTCTATTCCATAAAAACTTTCGATAACTCTAAAACATAGGTTCTTGCCGATGAAAATGAAAGCCAAGAATGGGGCGCGTTATAAATACAATTTCAAGGACTACACTATGAATTATTGATGGCTTTTTTTTTCGTAAAATCAATTTGATATATAGTGCCTAAGATGTTTGCAAAATAAAAAACCACACCAACATTAGGCGTGGCTTATGTTAATTAGATCTCAAGTTTCGCAAGTGATTTTGCGAGGTTAAAATTGTTATTAAATATTTATCATAAAAAGGCAATAGCCCAATTAATTCGTTGATTTTTAAAAGTCTTGT
>JAGHTK010000120.1 GCA_018065435.1 Candidatus Alistipes equi | reverse complement strand
AACTAAAATTCAAAATGAGTATAAAAGCATGTAATGACCAACAGAAGTTTGAGAAATTGCTTTCTGTTTGTCTAATGTACAAAAATGAATTTAGGCACAATGATTACGGGAAAAAGCAGCAAGCATTAAAAAATCCTACTGAGTAGTTACAAAAAAGGTTCATATGAAGACCTATTTTTGTATGGCAGTTGCATAAAAGGAGGTTTTTTGACATATTGCTGACATATTTAAGAGATTGGAATAATTTTTTTGTTAAATTGCTTTGTAAAAAAATTTGATATGGCTTCACGACATGACATAGGGGTGATATATGAAATGAATGTTCGTCAGATATCATCCGAAGGCACCTTTACTTCGGCATCTAAAAGACTTGCTTTACTAAAAAAAATAGGTGTTGATACCATTTGGCTAATGCCTATATATCCCATCGGGGAAATCTCACGTAAGGGCTCTTTGGGTTCGTTCTACTCAATTAGAGACTATAAAGAGGTAAATAGAGAGTTCGGTGATAAAAATTCGTTAGATGCGTTCATAAAACATGCACATGAACTTGGTTTGAAGGTAATCCTTGACTGGGTTGCGAATCATACGTCACGTGATGCTACGTGGCTTCAGCAAAAACCTTATTCGTGGTACGAGCGTGACCAAAGAGGGTGCGCAGCTATTCCTGCGGATTGGACTGATACCGCGAAGCTCAATTATGGTAATCGTGAAGTATGGGATGCTCAGGTTGATGCCATGAAATATTGGGTCGAGAATCACCATGTCGATGGTTTTCGCTGTGATATGGCCATGCTTGTTCCGCTGGAATTTTGGGAGTATGCAAGATGTGAACTTGAAAAGGTGAAGCCAAATATATATATGTTGGCCGAAGCCGAAGGAGAACACTATCTAAGGCGTGCCTTTGATTCATGCTATGCATGGAAACTTTTGCATACAGCCGAAGATGTAGCATTAGAAAAACGAAGAACGGATTCCTTGCAAGACGTTATCTCAGAAATGCTCTTTAATGCAGATAAGCGTGGTTCATTTCTCAGTTGCACATCGAACCATGATGAAAACTCATGGAGTGGCAGTGAATTCTCAAGGTTTGGCGCTTCGTATCGTGCATTTGCAACGCTTATGTTCACCCTTACGGGATGTCAACCTCTTATCTACACCGGCCAGGAATTTGGATATGACCATTCGTTCCTCTTTTTCGAAAAGGATTCCATGCCACCATTTGATGAAAATGAGTATACTCTTTTTTACACCTCGCTATGTGACATACATCACAGACTTAGGAATTGCACGGACTTTGCGCTAATAAAAACAAATGCCAAGGACTGTATTTTGGCTTTCGTTCGACGCAGCTCACTAGAAGTGTGGACCTTCCTTTTCAATCTGTCGCCTTACGTGGTAGAAGCTGATTTTAAGATTAATGACCTTGTTGGAGAGGTTGAGGATGTGTTGATACAAAAACAATATGCTTTCGATGGATGTATGCACCAGTATATGGATCCATGGTCATACAAAATTTTTAGGAGAACTCTTTAGCCTCTACATTACTTCAAATATTTGTTGTTGTTTTTTCTAATGAGTATTGTTGAGGCTTTTGGGCAATTACACAATTGTGTTTTTGCTCGGATTGTGATGTTTTTATAAATATGTGCGCTTTTTTCTATCAAATTAAAACTTTTTAGGTCTCTTCTATCAAAAATATTTACCTTTGCGGCGTATTGCTATGAATATTAAATTAGGTTGTAGGCCTTTGATGAAAAAATCGGTTGAAAAATATTGATTGTATTTCGAAAGGTTTGCCGCCCACGAGAGATAAAAGCTTGTTTTTAGTATTATGGCAACGTATCTAAAATTTTGATTATGAGAATTGCACTGGCACAGTATAACTATACCATTGGCGATATTGAAAACAATAAGCGCCTAATTATTGATGGTATTCACAAGGCCAAAGAACAAAAAGCAGATTGCGTGGTATTCGCAGAGTTTGCTGTAAGCGGAACTCCCGCACTGGATTTGCTTGGAAAAACAACTTTTTTAGAATTGTGCGAGGATGCGTTGGAGGAAATTGCTTCCCACACGGACTCGATTACTGCAATTGTTGGTTCGCCTGTGCTTGAAAGTGATGGCTCGCATAGCGCGGCTGTAGTTATGACAGATGGCAAAATCTGTGAGGTTGTTACAAAACAGAATCTAACAGCAAGGCGTGAGATGGGATTCATAACTAACGGTTCTGGACCAAAAATTCTAAAAATTGCCGGTGAATACATTGCTGTAGTTGTGGGTGAGGACTTCTCTTCTTTGCAACATCTTTCGGATGATGTACGCTTTATACTTAATGTGAATGCACGTCGTTACGGCAAAGGTACCTTCTCAGCCCGCTACGAAACCTTCTCCAATTATGCTAAACGCGATTTGAAAAGCATCATAATGATTAATCAGATTGGAGGTTCTGGTGAAATCGTATATGATGGAACTTCATCTGTGATTACACAGGAAGGTCATGCAACTCTTATAATGAAATCTTTTGAAGAGGATTTTGCGGTATACAATACCGATGCATGCAATGAACCAATAGAAGTTCCTGAGCAGATATTCATTCATGACAGGGCAAAGATGAATTTTGATGCCGCTGTTTTGGGGCTTAGGGATTATTACCATAAGAATGGTTATCAGAAAGCCTTGGTTGGCCTTAGCGGTGGAATCGATTCCTCCATCGTTACGTGTATTGCAGTCGAGGCTTTGGGTAAAGAGAATGTACGTACGCTTACGCTTCCTTCACAGTTTACCCCAGAGCAATCCGTTGCGGATGCTGTTAATCTTGCCTCCACTCTTGGCATACGCTATGATGTGATTCCAATAAACGAGGCATATAGCTCCATTATCGGTTCAATGACTCCTGTTATAGGCGCTACTGAATTCGATTTGACAGAAGAGAATATTCAGGCAAGAATTCGTACCACCATGCTTATGGCCCTACAGAATAAGACTGGGTATATGCTTCTGAACTGCTCGAATAAGAGTGAGAATGCATTGGGCCTTTGCACGCTCTATGGTGATACGGCAGGAGCATTTTCGCCAACGGGAGATTTGTACAAGACCGAAATGTATGAAATGGCTAGTCATATCAATCGTCGTTTCAACAATATTATTCCTGAAAGTATTTTGCTCAAGGCTCCATCTTCGGAGTTAAGCCCAAATCAGAAAGATACGGATCTTTTCCCTTCCTACGAAATTGTTGATGCTATTCTTATACGTATGATAGAGCAGAGTCAGCATCGTGAGGAAATTATCAATGCCGGATTTGATTCCCAGATTGTTGAAAAGATACATTCTCTTCTTATGCAGAACGAGAAGAAGCGTTTCCAGTTCCCTCCGGTCTTGCGTCTTTCGTCTCGTGCCTTTCGGCATGAACTTCTTATGCCTCTGATTAACAAATACTCATACTGATGGCAGAAAAGAATAGCATTGAACACGGGGCTCGGGTTCTTTCACAGAACGGAAGAAAAGTTCGTGTAGTCGTCTTACGTGACGATGCGTGCTCTTCATGTCATGCTCGAAAAATGTGCAAAACGCATTCAAAACAGGAAATGGAAATTGAGTGTGACGCACCTCAAGGAAGAAGTTTCTCTTCGGGAGAAGAGGTGCGTGTTGTAATCGCTCAGGGAACGGAAAAGGCAGCTTTGATGTATGGATATGTATATCCGCTTATAGTACTTGTAGTGGCTGTCGTGCTATTTTCTTTCATTGTTTCATCCCAGGCACTCGTGGCACTTTTTTCTATTCTATGCGTAGCCCTTTATTATATTGTGCTACGCCTTTTTGGTTCACATGTTGATAAAAGAATAAATATTTACATAAAATGAGCATATTGATTTATACTGTATTGACTCTGTCGCTTATAGGTGTTGTTGCGGCAGCGGTGCTCTATGGCGTCTCTAAAAAATTCCATGTTGAGGAAGATGAGCGCATAGATAGTGTCGCTACGATGCTTCCTGGAGCGAATTGCGGTGGTTGCGGCTTTGCTGGTTGTCGAGCTATGGCCGAAGCTTTGGTTAAGGAGGAAGATATATCCGGACTATTCTGTCCGGTGGGTGGAAATGCTTGCATGTCAGCTATCGCTTCTTTGCTTGGTAAGACGCCCGCAAAGAAAGATCCTCAGGTGGCTACGCTTAAGTGTGGCGGAACATGCGATAAGCGTCCAAAGACTACGGTTTATGATGGTGCGCACTCATGTGCCATTCAAGCTTCACTCTATACGGGTGAATCGACATGTCCGGATGGTTGTATCGGAGAGGGTGACTGCGTAAAGGTATGTCAATACGGAGCTTTGAGCATAAACCCCCAGACGGGACTTGCTCAAGTGGATGCCGAGAAATGCACCGCTTGTGGTGCATGCGTAAAGGCATGTCCAAGACATGTTTTGGAACTTAGGAAGAGGTGGCCAAAGAATAAAGCTGTATATGTGGGTTGTTCCTCTAGACAGAAAGGTCCTCTTACTATACGTGCTTGCAAGGCTGGCTGTATAGGTTGCGGCAAGTGTGCAAAAGTGTGCCAGTTTGAAGCTATAACTATTGAAAACAATTTGGCATATATAGATTCTACCAAGTGTAGACTCTGTCGCAAATGTTATAATGAATGTCCAACGAAGGCCATCAAACTTATCGGTTTGGAACCATTGGCTGTAAAAACGGAGGAAAAGCAATGAAAACATTTCCAATAGGCGGTGTGCATCCGCATGACTGCAAAGAATTTAGCAAAGATGCTTCAGTAGAGGTAATGGAACTTGCGGATGAAGTAAACATTCCTCTGTCACAACATATTGGTGCTCCGGCAGTTGTGAAGGTTGCGAATGGAGATAAAGTACTTGTAGGTGATGTTATAGCAGAACCTGGAGGCTTTATGTCAGCTTTTATACATGCTCCTGTTTCAGGAACTGTGACAGCTGTAGGAGAAAAGGTCAATGCTCAGGGAATTCCTCAGATGATGGTAACTATCCGTCGTGAAGGGGATGACTGGAGAGAAGATATCGATAGAAGCTCGGAACTTGTTCCAACGTGCCAGCTTGATAGTAAGCAGATTATAGAAAAAATTAGGCAATGTGGAATTGTAGGCCTTGGAGGTGCAACATTCCCAACACACGTAAAACTTTCTATACCGGCAGGCAAACGGGCCGAATTCCTTATTATTAATGGTGTAGAATGCGAGCCTTATCTTACTTCAGACTATAGGACAATGATGGAGTATACAAATGAGGTCATCGTAGGTATCAAAATTCTTCGTCAGGCAGTTTCGGCTGAGCATGTCTTGATTGGTGTTGAAAACAACAAACGTGATGCAATGGAGCTTCTGTCGAAGTGCCTTACGCAATGTGATGGTATTCAGGTAGTGCCTCTTAAGATGAAATATCCTCAGGGTGGAGAAAAACAACTTATTGCTGCCCTGACAGGCCGTCAGGTACCGCCTCCTCCGGCTTTGCCAATAGATGTTGGAGCTGTTGTGTGCAACGTCTCTACGGCAAAGGCCGTGTACGATGCTGTTCAGAAAAACAAGCCTTTGGTTGAAAGGGTAGTAACTGTTTCGGGTCGTGATGTGAAGCAGGCAAAGAATATGCTTGTACGATTTGGAACTCCGGTATCAAAGCTTCTTGCGAAGTGCTCTGTAGAACAGTGCGATAAGCAAAAGGTACTTCTTGGTGGTCCTATGATGGGTCGTGCTATGTCAAATTTAGATGCTCCTGTTACGAAAGGATGTTCGGGTGTTGTAGTTTTAACCTCTAAAGAGGCTTCGCGCTGCGAACAGAAGGATTGTATCAAGTGTGCAAAGTGCGTTGAAGCGTGTCCTATGGGTTTGGAGCCATTTATGCTTTATAAACTATCCAAACGTTCTAATTGGGATCTTGCTGAGCAGGAGGATATAGTATCTTGCATCGAATGTGGCTCATGCTCGTTTACATGCCCTGGCTATCTGCCACTTTTGGATTATATACGTCTTGGTAAGGGCCGAGTAATGGCCAATATTAAGGCAAGAAACAGAAAATAAGAGAATTAGATATGTCATCACAGATTTTTGTATCACCATCACCCCATGTTCATGGTCCTTTTTCGACCAAAAGAATAATGGCGGATGTGATTTTTGCATTGATACCTGCGTTTGCAGTATCGTGCATGGTCTTTGGACTTGGCGTTATAACGCTTGCACTTGTGAGTATTACCTCGTGTGTTTTGCTACAATATCTCATAGAACGGTTTATTATGAAGAAACGTTCGACAGTGGGAGATCTGTCTGCTGTCGTGACAGGACTTCTTCTTGCTATGAACCTTCCTTCAACCATCGAATGGTGGATTGTTGTAGTGGGAGCCATTGTAGCAATTGGTATTGCAAAGATGCCATTCGGTGGAATTGGAAAGAACCCTTTTAACCCTGCAATTACGGCCCGTGTTTTCCTTCTTATTGCATATCCGCAACAGATGACCTACTTCCCTCAGAGTATGTCGTCGTGCGTAGATGCATTCTCGGGCGCCACTGCCCTTACGGCAGCGAAGGCCTCTGCGGTGGATTTTGCAACGGTGGATCACTTAAATATGCTTCTTGGAGCTCAGACAGGTTCTCTTGGAGAAACGGCAGCTCTTGCACTTCTTTTGGGATTTGCTTATTTGCTTTTTAGAAAAGTCATTACATGGCATATTCCTGTATCAATATTTGTAACTATGGCTCTTATGGCTTCATGCTACGGGATCTTCCATTTTACGACTCTTTCAGCCGTTGTATCATTTGCAGCATTTCATCTTTTGGCTGGAGGTGCCATACTGGGAGCCGTTTATATGGCTACGGATTACGTAACCTCTCCTATGACAAAGCGTGGAGGTGTGATCTTTGGTGTTGGAATTGGCTTGATAACGATGCTGATACGACTTTGGGGATCGTTCCCAGAGGGAATGTCGTTTGCAATATTGATTATGAACGGTGTCGTTCCTCTTATTAATAAATATGTCAAACCGAAAAGATTCGGGAGGTAGCGCAATATGAAAAGTACATTGAAAAATATGATTGTTGTCCTTTTTGTGATAACATTCTCTTCGGCACTCTTCGTGGGCGTTGTACATTCTATCACAGAGGAACCTATTCGAGAGGCTGCTTTGCGTGCAGAAACCCAATCTATAAGAAATGTTCTTCCTGAGTTTGATGCAACTCAAGTCGAAATGATACGCGTCGATGAAGAGGAGGTAAAGCTTACAAAAGCTACGAAGGATGGTAAGCTAGTTGGTTGTGCAGTTCTCTCGGTAAGCCATTCAGGTTTTGGAGGAGATGTACAAATGATGGTGGGATACCTGCCGGATGGAACTATTTACAATATAAATGTCCTTTCGCAGAAAGAAACTCCAGGCCTTGGAACTCATATGACGGATGAGGATAATGTCTTGCTTAAGAGCTTTCAGGGTCATAATGCTGGGGTGGTCAATATGACTGTTAGAAAGGACGGCGGAGATGTTGATGCACTGACTGCTGCAACAATTTCGTCACGAGCCTATTGTGATGCTGTTAGAAAATCATACGAAGCATTCAAACTATCAGGTGTTCTTGATACTTTGAAATCCGGTAGTGCTTTATCCGCCGGTACAACTTCCGAATTAGCCACAGAATAAAATTAGAGAGTTATGAGTATTCTAAAAGATAAGTTACTCCTTGCCTGGAAAGGCGTTATTAAGGAGAATCCAACATTTGTTCTGGTTTTGGGTATGTGCCCAACCCTTGGAACAACAACTTCGGCTACGAATGGATTTGGTATGGGTATTGCAACAATGGCTGTGCTCATTATGTCTAACATGGTGATTTCACTTATAAAGAATGTTATACCAGACAAGGTGCGCATACCTTCGTTCATCGTAGTCATTGCTTCGTTTGTAACAATAATTGAAATGCTGATGCAGGCCTATTTGCCTGCGTTGTATGCTTCGCTTGGTGTCTTTATTCCGCTTATTGTGGTAAACTGCATTATTTTAGGACGTGCTGAAGCGTTTGCTTCGAAAAACGGAGTTTTGGATTCTGCACTTGACGGTATAGGTATCGGTGTTGGATTCACTCTTTCTCTCACGTTCATAGGAGCTGTTCGTGAAATTCTTGGAGCTGGCGCTATTTTTGGCTTTAACTTAGGCATTTCATCCTACATGCCACTTGTACTTATTCTGGCTCCTGGAGGTTTTATGGTGCTTGGATTTGCCATGGTGCTTTTTAACAAATTCTTAAAACGTTCATAATATGGAAATTACATACTTTGCCATTATTATTGGATCCATTTTTGTAAATAATGTGGTTCTTTCTCAGTTCTTGGGAATATGTCCTTTTTTGGGAGTTAGTTCCAAGGTGGAGACATCGCTTGGAATGGGTGCTGCTGTTACGTTTGTGATGGCTCTTTCATCAATAGTTGTTTGGCTCATTCAGTATTATGTTCTTCAACCTCTTGGTATAGAGTATATGCAGACCATCGTGTTTATTCTTGTGATTGCGGCTCTTGTACAGATGGTTGAAATTATTCTTAAGAAGGTATCTCCTTCGTTGTATGGTGCTCTTGGAATCTTCTTGCCACTTATTACAACGAACTGCGCTGTGTTGGGCGTTGCTATTCTGATGATTCAGAAGAAATATACGCTACTGCAGTCATTCACTTATAGTGTTTCCACGGCTGTTGGTTTTGCCCTTGCTTTGGTAATCTTTGCTGGTATTAGGGAACGTTTGGAACTGGATGAAGTACCGGAGGCATTTAAGGGGGTTCCTATTGCACTTATAACTGCTTCAATTCTTGCTATGGCATTTATGGGCTTTTCAGGCCTAGTATAGAACAAATTACGGCTTGAGAGAATAAAAATCGACAAATTTGTTTGAAAATATTTTCTAAAAAATTTGTAGTAAATAAAAATAGCAGTATATTTGCACTCGCAATCACGAATAAGGGGTTGCAAGGATCTTAAAAAAGCCTGAATAGCTCAGTTGGTTAGAGCACATGACTGTTAATCATGGGGTCCTAGGTTCAAGTCCTTGTTCAGGCGCTTGCGCGAAGGTAACTAAAGTTGTCCCGAGCCATTTTTTCGGGAGTTTAGCTCAGCTGGTTTAGAGCATCTGCCTTACAAGCAGAGGGTCGGGGGTTCGAATCCCTCAACTCCCACAACAAGAGTCTTACTTTTTGGTAGGACTCTTTTTTTATATCCTTTTCACATGCCATTTTGCAGACCATACCGTATATTGAATAAGAAAACGCCAAATTTAACCACTATACATTAAAATTTCTGTTAATCGGTCTAGTCTGTTGCAGTTAAAATTCCCAATTTCTTGCCGCAATTCTTAGCATAGTCATACATATAGTCAAACCTCCAATTCCCATCGTCATCACGGATTTTCTTGATATAGGACACAGCTTTGTCTATCTGTTGCTGCGACATCTTTTCA
>JAGHTK010000030.1 GCA_018065435.1 Candidatus Alistipes equi | reverse complement strand
ACCTTCAAAAATCTAATTTTTCATTTCGGTCGCCCTTTCGCTGCCCGCGGATTGGCACTGATTTACTAAAATATTGACTTTTTAAAGTCGACTCATAGATTTTTTGAAAATCAGTTCATCAGTGTACGCCTGACCAAACTTTTCTTTGTTGTTAATCCTTGTAGGCATCTCTATCTGAGTGTAGCGTTTCCTGTGGGCATCAGTGGCTTTTCGGATTTTGAAATTACATAAACCATTCTTGTTTTGTTTTTAAGTTAAAAAAAGTTCGTGTTTGCATTGTAAGTTTTCTCACGAACAACCCAGTTGTGTGACGCTTATGAATGTTGATAGGTGTTTTTAATTGCAGCAAAAGTCGCTTTCGCTTCTTTTAACCTGAGTCCCAAGAGCTTGGAACTGAGACAAGCTCACATAGTGACTATATATTCTTCCTGGGCGAAAGCTCCCTATAGTTATTAGGACACTTAGGCTAAAGCGCTTCGCAGGTGGGAATAACGCCACCTTTCACCTAGCGAAACTTGAGTTGAAGACAAGCTCCCTGAACTATTTCACTTAATGATGGATGAATGTGTACACTTTGAGCTATTTTATCCACAGATAGATTTTGACTCTTTGCAAGAACCACTTCTGCCATAAGATTCGAAGCTTCGGCTCCTATAATGTGTGCTCCAAGAATCTTCCCATCATTTGAAACAAGAATCTTTACAAGTCCGTCTCTTTCTCCCATAGCTGCAGCCTTGCCACAATTTGCATACTGCCACTTAAGAGCGCTATATTCTATATTCTTTGATTTGAGTTGTTCTTCGGTATACCCCACCGAAGCTATCTCTGGTGAAATGAAGACTGCTGCTGGAACCAAAGTATAGTCCGTTGGTTTCTTTTCTACGCCAAGAATAGAATCTATGGCTTTTTCTCCCTCTAAAGTTGCTACATGAGCAAGTGCCATAGATGCTATAGTATCTCCAATGGCGTATATATGAGAACAACTTGTTTCAAAGCCATCATCCACCGAAATTCTGCCACGTTCTATAGTGATGCCAATATTCTCTAGTCCAAGGGAGGAGTACTCAGCTTCGATTCCTGTAGCCGAAAGAACGTATTCACTTTCAATCACATCCTCAGTTTCATTTACTATGTAACGCGTTACGCACTTCTGTTCTTCACACTTAGAACTTTCTACACGTGCTCCTGTAACGGTTTTGATGCGCATCTTCTTTAATGCCCTATCGGCCATTTGTGCAATCTCTCCATCAAGCGAAGGAAGAATTTGTGGAAGAAATTCCAGAATGGTAACCTTTGAACCAAGCGAAGCGTACAAAAAGGCAAACTCTGTTCCAATAGCTCCAGAACCTATTATGGTAATGCTCTGAGGAATGTTTTCCAACTGAAGCGCATCCTTTGCCGTAAGAATTCTTTTATGGTCAACCTCTATGGATGGAAACACCTTGGAATGTGAGCCCGTTGCAATAATTATGTCCTTTGCTTCCAGGACACTATCGTTAACCTGAACTTTTCCTTGTGAGAGGATTCGTCCTTCACCCAAGATTAGTTCAACGCCTGCCTTTTCAAGTGAAAGTTTTACTCCTCTAGAAAGAAGATCTACGACCTGTCTGGAACGCTTGACCATAGCCTCCAAAGAAGGTTTTATCTCTCCTTGGATTTCTACACCCATTCTTTTTGCCGATAGACACGACTGATACTGTTGAGCGGAACGCAACAAGGCCTTCGTTGGAATGCATCCCCAGTTAAGGCACGTTCCTCCAATATCAGAGCGTTCAATAAGAGCCACTGTCAAATTATGCTTTCTTGCCTTGAGGGCTGCTGCCTGTCCTGCAGGACCACTACCTATAATGATAATATCGTACATATCTATCTAACCATTAATTTTTCACCATTGTCCTTAACTACCATCTCCTTCCAGTGCTGACTATACCCCTTCTGAATAATTTTTCCTGGGATGCCAACACCTGCGCCATTGTCAATGAATCCGTTACGATCCTCACCCTTTTCATTTCCGTCAATAAACTTTACCAAAAGGTATTCATCCAAAGCCTTCCATTTAAAGAAAAGAGAGTTGGCCGTATTAACAGAGAATTCCGTTTCGAAACGTATGCGTTTCTTTCGTGAAAGCCCCGAAACTTTACTATCTATCTTGTCAACTTCTTCTAATTGTGTCTTTTCCCATTCATCAATGTTTTTCTTTACAACAGGTGCGATAGTGTCATAACGAAGGTACGCGAAGTTTGAAATGCGATTTGAAAGCCAGAAAAGAGAGGTTGGTGAGTATTTAAGCATCGAACCATTACTCTCAGAAAGGCACCATGGTACTTTTTTTGTAGAGCAATAGATAGGCGTGAGAGCTGATGTAGCTGCGTCATCCACTCCAAACCATAGAATACCGGTCTTATCTGTACGCGCTTCACCACACATCCAAAAACCCGTTTGCTGTGTCGCTGTTGCCCTTTCATTGAGATAAGTCTTGCCTTGAACCTTAAACTCCATAGGTCGCCATCTGTAAGGACAATGAGAACCTCCGGATCCTATGTCCGTTGTCATATCCATTGGGGTTCCTTCATAATGATCACGCATCAGATCGAAAAGCTCCTTGCGAGTTATTTTATGATTTGGCTTAACCCAAAGAGGCATGCGTTTCGTTAAATCATAGCCCATTGCGTAATCCAGGTATTTATCCATACCATCTGAAACGCGATTGAAAAATGACCACACTCTGGCATCACATCCGCGAACAGTACCAAAATCCACTGGATTGTAGGTATCACAGAATGAGAACGAAGAGTCTTCGCCACTAAACCACCCCATCTCTCTTGCAAAGGAAATCACATCTTTGGAATAGATACAGTTTTCCGGATTGTTTAAAGGGAAGGTTGAAATACGTGCCTGATTTGCATGACCTGATACATATCCATCAGGTATTCTTCGAGCGACCCATACTATACCCTTTTTGAGATTCTCTCCGTTTGGACCTTGCTTGAAACCTTTTCCAATAAGTTCCATTATCCAAGCTTCTTTTCCATCAGCAATGGAAAAACTTTCTCCTTCGGAACAGTATCCGTACTTCGTGGCAAGTTCCGCAATCATAGAAATCGCTTCGCGTGCGGTGCGAGCTCTCTCGAGAGTTACGTAAATAAGCGAACCATAATCAATCTTTCCGCTTTTATCCTCTAGTTCAGTGCGTCCACCCCATGTAGTTTCCGTTATTATGAGCGAATGCTCGTTCATATTGCCGTTGGTGGTAAAGGTTTCAGGGACCTGCTCAATATCACATAAATACTTACCACTATCCCAGTTGTATACTTTTCTAAGGGCACTACGAGTACGTCCTCCTGTATTATGGTATAGTACACCATAAAGTGCGTGGGAATCGGCGGCATAGGTTACAAGTGTTGTTTGGGATGCGCTCGCTCCAGGTGTTACGATAAAATTTGTGCAACAGAATACATTTTCGGTAATCAGTGCTAATAAAACTAAAATTAGATTTCTCTTTAGCATATTTGATAAATAAATTTCGTTGTAAATCCTCGAGAAAATTGGCTCTTATTGCGAATGTCGCAGTTTTCTATCAAATTTTCAATTTTATTTTGAAGCAAAATAGTAACTAACTAGCCATAGATATAACCGGTTTATTCTTTCGTTTGCTAAAACTTATATACGAATAAATTGAATTAGTGTAGATTAAGTGAAAAAAGTAAAGAGAGACGAATAAACATCTCTCATTTTTTAGATAGTGGTATTCTTATGCGCACGGTTGGTGAAAAGACTTAACTTTAGACTACCACGGGATAATCAATAACATTCCCATCCATATCTACCATCCGCCAACGGGTAATATTGCGCTTTTCACTTGAAATGACAACGCCACACTTCGTAACTTTTCGGCCATCCGCCTCATATGGAATGGCGTAACCTTTATCATCAATTTGCGAAAGAGCATTTTCGACTGTATCGTCTACCTTCAATTCAAGTACGAAAATATCGCTCTTGGTCTTAATAACTACATCTGCTCGTCCCATGTTGCTTTTAACTTCAGTATCAACAATGGAGTTAAGCACAGAAAAGACCATGTATAAAAGAAGCTTGGAGAATGACTCGCGTTTTTCTTTGTCTTCCCAATCATCCTTCGTTATGATATCATACGGAATATTTGCGATGTAGGAGCGAAGCGCAAGAAGAGCATCAGAGAGCTTTCCCTTGAATAGTGCATCTGCCATTGCAGCTACTAGACTATTGTTATCAGCCGTAGAGCGCTTCAGAATAAGGGGCATCAAG
>JAGHTK010000110.1 GCA_018065435.1 Candidatus Alistipes equi | reverse complement strand
TGTATAAATAGTTATAACGAGTGTTTTTTTATTAGGCGCCTATCTTACATACACGAATCTTTACCCGTTTATGGGTAATTCACGTTGAAAGATGCGCCTATTTTGTATTGGTGTAAGTTCTTTGGCATCCTCAAAAAGAATACATATATGCTGACAGACGATAATAGCCGATGCTTTCAAATATTGTTCGGCTTTTCAATGTCCGCTATTCTTGAAAAAATGTCCGAATTTGCATATTTTCGTCTTGGATAAATGTAAAGGGGATATTAAAATCAACATTGCATTTGTGTATGATAAGCAGAGAACTAGACAAATACATTGAGCATCATTATGCGAACAATAACTCTTCGCTTCTGCTCAGACAAGCATGAACTTCACTATTTCAACAGCAAGAAACAGGGTGAACTAGATTTCGCTATTGTTCAAAATGGAGTCGTGATACCTATCGAGGTAAAGTCCGGGAAAAATTATGAACGACATAATGCTCTAAGCAATGTGCTGAATGTCTCCAACTACGATATTTTTGAAGCATATGTCCTTTGCAATGACAATCTTTCCGTCAAAGGTAATAGGATATATCTTCCTATTTATATGTTGATGTTCATTCATAGCCATCCAAAGCCTAAGAAACAAATCTACACTTTGGATTTGACCGAACTGAAATAAGATGTACCCTTCCGAGGTGACTGGGATGACTAGTGCATGGTGTAACTTGTGTTTTTAGTTTCCATAGAGCAGAAAATTGAATACCACTAGCAAAACATCATCGTTGTCAAAGTTCTAGAATTGCTACCGTCCCATCCCTATGCTAAAAGACACCCTAATATCTTCAAACGATATACGGACCATAGTTTTTTACCAAAAGCGCTGAATTGAATTGGTGGATGCGATTGTAATCTGTGAAAAATCCAACCGGAAATTTTAAGCTCTAGGGATATAAAAAAAACACGGAAATCCGTGTTTTTGCATTTTTGGTGAACCCGCCGGGGCTCGAACCCGGGACCCCAACATTAAAAGTGTTGTGCTCTACCTGCTGAGCTACGGATTCATCACTGATGGAATCCTCTCCCTCATTTGCGTGGCAAAAGTATGCAATATTTTGTTAAGAAAAAAAATATTGGGCAAAAATTTGGCAACTGACGAGCAGAAAATAACGCCATTTTGTCTTTATCACTAATTTCCAACTAAAAATAAGTTGGATTAACGTACTTTAAGTAGCAAAAAAGTAAAAAGAGACAAACAAACATCTCTCACTTTTTAGGTAGTGGGATTCTTAAGGTCATGGTTGGAGTAACGACTTAACTTTAGTCTACCACTGGATAGTCTACAATATTTCCATCTATATCTACCATCCGCCAACGGGTAATAGTGCGCTTTTCACTTGAAATGGCAACTCCACACTTCGTAACTTTTCGTCCATTAGCCTCATATGGAATTGCGTAACCTTTATCTTCAATCTGGGCAAGAGCATTTTCGACTGTATCATCAACCTTCAACTCAAGAACGAAAATATCGCTATTGGTCTTAATAACTACATCCGCTCTTCCTATAATACTTCGAACTTCTGTATCTACTTTGCTATTTAGCAGTGAGAAGACAATGTATAGAAGCATTTGGTAG
>JAGHTK010000064.1 GCA_018065435.1 Candidatus Alistipes equi | reverse complement strand
TCTAATATAACCTAAAATTTACGTAAAAATTGTAAAGCGGGGAGATTATTTGGTCTCCCCATTTTTTTTGCTGCTCAAAAAAATCTACTGAGTAGTTACAGTTTTTCTAAGTTTTTTACTTGCAACTTTGAAAATTTGATATACCTTTGTACACCGATTCCGAAAAGGAATAAGATGGTGGATGTAGCTCAGCTGGTTAGAGCACCGGATTGTGGTTCCGGGTGTCGAGGGTTCGAATCCCTTCTTCCACCCCAACAAAGCGGCATGATATTCTGCAATACAGACATCGTACCGCTTTTTTTATTTTTTTGCTATGGCAGATAACTACCTTGAACGCAAGATGGATGAATATTCATCCCTTCCCTTAAAGAGAAAGAAGACGCACGAACTTTTCTCATTACTTCGAAAAAACCGCTCATACAGAGGATATGATGCGTCATTTATAGTTCGTCGCGATCAGTTAGAAAGAATCATATCCGTAAATGAACTCATAGCTTCGGCTCGCAACCAACAAGTTCTCAGATTCAGAATGGTTCTTAAAGATGAGGCAGAAAAAGTAACATCACTATGTCATTTTGGCGGAGCACTACCCGACCTGCACCTTCCCGTGAATGGTTCGGAGCCAAATGCCTACATTGTGATCTGTACGACGGTTGAAGCAGAGAAGTATGTATATATGGACCTTGGCATCTCCGCTCAAAGCATGCTTTTGGCAGCAACGGAAATAGGCCTTTCCGGATTATGCATAGGAGCTTTTTCTAAAGATGAAATCAAAAAGGCACTCAATCTTAATTTGGAACCATTACTTGTCATTGCAATTGGAAAAGGAAGTGAGAAAATAGAACTGAGACCAATTCGCGAGAAGGAAAGTCACAAGTACTACCGCATCGAAGGCACACATTACGTTCCAAAGATCTGTCTGGAAGATCTTATCATATAACTTCGAAAAATGTCTTTCAAGAAATTCATTCTTTTCTTTGCGTTGTTGTTTTTTACAAGAATGTCAAAAGCAGAGAATCTACGCATCTTCTCAATTGAAGCGGCAGATACAGTGAGTATTTGTGTCATTGGGGATATAATGATGCATTCTCCACAATTTCGTTTCGATGCCGAGTCGTTTTTCGAATATGTGGCAGAACCGATGAAAAAAGCAGATGTGGCTTTAGCGAACATGGAATTTACTTTGGCTGGAGAACCTTATAGTGGCTATCCGCAATTCTCTGCTCCGGAAAAGTGCGCTGAAAAATTTTGCAGTGCACTGGGCCTGGACATTATGCTTACGGCTAATAACCATATCCTTGACAGAGACTGCGATGGATTGGAAAGAACTCTTGACATATATGATTCTATTCAAGAAAAACTGGGTACTGTCTTTATAGGAAGTGCCCGCACCGTGGATGAATACAACAAGAACTATCCACTAATTATTAAGCGATGTGGAATAACATTTGCATTTGTAAACGTCACATATGGCACAAACGCTGCGGGAAGCAAACTATGGCCTCGCACCTTTACAATCAACCGAAAGGAAATTGCAGAAGCCATATGCTCAGCAAAAGAACAAGGAGCCGACATCATAGTGGCTTTACCTCACTGGGGTAATGAATATGAACTCTCACATTCAAAAGCACAGCGTGAAATCGCAGAGTTCTTTATAGCGAAAGGTGTAGATGCCGTAATAGGATCGCATCCGCATGTAATTCAGGATATAGAGTATATATGCGACAAACCTGTCTTCTACTCTTTGGGGAACGCTGTCTCGAATATGAGGCGGGAGTACACTCAACTAGGTATGATGGTAACACTAAAAATTAGACGAAATCTACTTAATGGCCAACTTCGACTTCTTAGACCTGAGATTCGTTACACATGGTGTGCTCTAGCTGGAGAAATTTCCAAAGGTCACTGCGTCGTATTTGCGGATGAATGGGCTGCAAAACCAGAAAAGTGGCTCAAGCGAGCATCTTACATAAAAATGATGGAAACGCTCAAAAAAGTCAAAGATTACATCCAGCCTGTCAACTAATAAACAGATATTTTGAACAATTAGATTCTGGATATATCCTTTTCTATTCCTCAAAAATATCACTTATTTTCAGCATCGATTACAAGACGTACCGAACGTCCGAAATTGGAAAAGCCATCCATAACGGACATCTCCGTTTTTATCTCTTGCCCTGAATATGCTTCGGGCGGGGCTTTTCAGTGAAGAAAATCTTAACATGCTTCGCAAGGTGCTGGTGTTCTATCTGGCAGTCGGTTCGAACTGCAAGGCAGAGGATGTTCCTAACAAGTTCTCTTCATTCCCCCATATAGACAACATCACATTCAGTCAGGTGCGTGCGCAATTACTGCCTGTACTCAGCAACAAGGAGAAATTCGACTATATTGTCGCAAAACAGAATGTCAGGCAATTCCTCGAAGGATTCCTTCTGTTTGACGAAAAAGAACAAGAGTTTATCAGGCTCTTCCATCAGCGCTTATATCATCCTGAAGTACTTTTTGGCGAAGGCGACATTGCCAACAGGCTCAGTTTACACCCTATAGCACTATGGAAGTGCCGGCCTCAAAACTTACAGACTTAACGCCCCTTAGCATATCAGGAGCCACTTCCAGCAAGGAATAATTTCAATTGTCCCATATTCATCCTCAATTGTCTGTGCTTCGTCATATGTAAGGATGAGCCTTTTCTTGCATGGGAGAGCTTTAGGCAGTTTCTGAAGTGCTCCTACTTCTCTATTCCAAGTGTCTTTGTCTTTTGAAATGGAATACGACACTTGTATTGCGATCTCATCCTCCGGTATGTAAAAGTCAACTTCTACATTGTTGTTATAGAAGAATACTCGTTCGTTATCTGGGTCATGTCCATAGAGCCGGAACAATTGAAGAGCAACTAAATTTTCCAAAAGTGTGGTTTCGGGGTCGATTAGTAAAATACTCAAAACACCGTTGTCCACAAAATAGTACTTGCAGTTTGTCTCTTTCTCAGCAAAGGCGGAGGCTAGATTGTGCAACCTAAGAATCAACCAAGCGTCTTCGCTATATCCGACGTAACTGCTGGTGGTGGGGACCGTTATTTTGCCTCCTACACTGGAAAGCACTTGGGCAAGACGTGTGTAGGAAACATGTTGCTTGACTCCTTCCGCCATCTTCTTTATCAGAAGGCGAAGAAGGTTAGGGTTGCTTATTTTATTTCTGGTGCAGATGTCGCCCAAATATATCTTTTGATATACAGAACTGATGTAGTTCCTCTTTATAGGAAGGCCGAGACTTTCGGGAAGCCCGCCCCATTTGAAGTACTCTTTATAAGCTTGCTTCAATTTCACACGGGCTCCGGTGCTTAGCAGGCTCTGCTCGTCGAACGGGATAGCCGCCCATCGCAGGTACTCGATAAAAGAGAAAGGATATATCTCTATCGGGATGTACCGACCGCCAAGAGTCGTCATCATCTCTTTGGAGAGCATCTTGGCATTTGACCCGGTTATCCAGACCATGTATTTGCTGTCAGCTACTCTTCTGGCAAACTTTTCCCATCCGTCAATATTCTGTATTTCGTCAAGGAATAGCGCAGGTCTTGATACTCCGCCCATCTCCATATGACATTCAAGAATGGTATCCATGTCATTTATATCCAGTCCGGAGAGGCGATCGTCTTCAAAGTTCAAGTATAGGATTTCATTCCAAGAGTATCCGTCGCTGAGCATCTGCTGAATCTTCTCATAGAGAACAAAAGATTTGCCGCCTCTGCGGACGCCAACGAATATGCAACAATTCAAGCCTTCTGTCCGAACGTCTCTGTGAATGATCTGATACTGTCCAATTTCTTCCCTGTTATTCTGGACAATTTGTTTGAAAACTAATTTGTCGATCATCTTTTTAAGCCATATTTTACACTTGGATGTAAATATATAAAATAGTGCTTTAAATACAAAACGCTTCACCGAATTGGCTTGACCGAAGAACAATGTTGGCATCAATCACAAGATTGTTTCAAAACTCAATCGTTTAACGCCCCTCACCATATCCGGAGTCTCTTGATATGCCTAAGCCGCCTATACATATAAGTTTGCATTGAGTCCCCTGTCGCAACTATGCACCGGGAGGGCTTTCAAGATTCATGCGACCATGCAGGGAACGTGCTTGGGCAGTCGGAAATTATCTGTATCTTTGCAAAGTTTAGCAATCACTACCCCTTCACAGGACATGAAAATTATGAGACCATGAAACCATACATTGCACTCACTGATAAGACCAGAAAAAAGTGTATGGAAGACAATTTTAAGATGTAGAATGTCCCCTGAAATGGGGACTTTTTTATGTCACAATTGCATAAAAATTGGACCTGTTTGAAATTTGGTGCAACACTGGTGCAACAAAATTCAATAAAAAAAATGGTCCACATTAACTGTAGACCACACTTTTGTAGTGGATAGGGGATTCGAACCCCTATGTCATGCGTGAGAGGCATGTATCCTAGCCCTTAGATGAATCCACCATTTTGCTCTGCAAATATAGAGCAAAATTTATTTATCTCAAAACTATTTTAAATCCTTATTAAGTTCATCAAAACGAAGGAGTATTCTAGCCGAGGCATAATTGCAATTAATCCAATATGTTGCTTTCTTGCGATTGCGCCATGTGGTAGGAATTCGACCCGTAATCACATCCTGTACAATCGTTAGATTGTCAACAAATGCCTTTGCCTTCAAGAACATGAGTTTGTCTGAAGTATTTTCATAAATCGACAACATTGCATTGGCAACATTGCATGCACTATTGTCGACAGGCATTGCATATTTGTATTGTTCAAAAACGCAAGGCGTCATGTCTCGCTTCATGCCGTTCTCGTCCTTAGGCTGATCCCAATATACAAACTGGTCCTCACTCATACGAACAAGTTCATATGCAGTTTCAATGGCCTGCGTCGAAGGATTTTGCGAAGAAAGAATATAAGAAGCATATGCCGTAGCCGTGCAATTGGTAAGATTTTCGTACGGACGAAGATTCGACACGGAAACGTCTTCGAATTGGCCAGTCATATCAAACTTTGAAACAATATGTTCATTCATCCACTTTTCGCCCTTTGCCGCAGCTTCATCATATGCAGATACCTTGTACTGATTCTTTAGACGTGAAAAGAATGAAAGCATCGGAGAAAGCATCGCGCACGAATTGTTGACAGGCTCTCCAGTATAAAAATCCACCTTTATAGGAAGCGAGCCATCCTCGCGCTGCAGTCTTACAAATGTGTCAGCTATACCCAAAGCTCTATCATAATACAACTTTTCTCCAGTAAAATCATAGAGATCCAAAAATGCATTTGCCGAATAAGCTGCATCCATGGTCATTGTCTTTCCCTGGTTTTCAGCCTTCTTTGAAGCAATAAGACCGCCATAGTAAGTAGGAGGAAAGAAAGCAAGTGGGGAGCCCTCTGGGGCACTCATGCTTATCAAAAATTCTGCAGCATTTTTTGCAATTTTAATTGCATCTTCCATGTACTTAGGCATGAGCTTTGCAAGCAGGATCTCAGAAGAAACAGTTGAACCGATAATTTTATTTGCATATGTGTTGTGAGGATATGACATATCCGGTTCCTTTGATGTCTTCTTCCAATTTTGAACTGCACTCATATTGTGAATGGATGCCAGCGTCATAATGGCAGCAGCCTTGTATGGTCTAACAGCTTCGTGATATGGGCCTTCAAACGGATAATCACGGAAGAATTTGCGTTCTCCCACCTTAGAAATTACCTGTCCCTTACCATCAAGGGCTTCTACCGTAAGAACTACATGACCAACAGGAATTTTATTCCAGATAGGTGAAAGCGTTGCCTCTGGAGAAGAAGCCTTGAACTGCCAACACCCATCTGCTTTTTCCTCTCGAACTGTAAAGAGATACTTCTCAGCTCCATTCACTGCCTTAAATCCAAACGATGGTGCATAGATGAACTTCTTTGCAAAATCATTCCAATATGGTCTAACACCTAACTTTCCTGGATGGACAGGCGAAAGATACTCCTTCTGAGCCTGACGATTAATCGCCTTCCAATTTACGTTACAGATACCAACCGTAAACGAAAATACAAGTACGGCTAAAATTATATATCTTTTCATATCTCAATTAATTTTCATCAGAATTCTCTTCCTTCTTTGCAGAAGATTTATCAATTCCATCCATTCCCTCACGGAAAGAGCGGACTCCCTTACCAATACCATGCATTAGTTCCGGAATCTTTTTTCCGCCAAACAAGAGAAGTACCAAAATCAATATGACTATTATCTCTGTCACACCTATATTACCTAAGAAAAGTAAATTTGACATATTCTGTTTTATTTAATTGTGATTTTTTTATTTGACAAACGGCTCTTTTCTGCCTTAAAGCCAATTACATGACTTTCGACTGAAGCATCAATGGAGCTCGTAAGACGCGTTGGATCTTCATGTGAGACTGCCTCAATAAAGTCTCTAACAAGAGCCATATCACCTCCTCCGTGACCAGAATTCTTGTAATCAGCGACTTCTTGAACCTTTTTATCCCACACTTTGCGCTTACCTGTACGGAAATCGGTTACCGTGAATTGCTTCATATCACCTTCAATATATCCCTTAGTTCCCATAATACGTGTGCGACGTCCGCCTTTAGGAGTAAAGGCATCCATTGTAAATGAAGCTGTAACGCCACCTTCAAATACAAGGTTTGCCACGTAGTGGTCTGGCTGATCATTATCACAATGATATACACAACGGCCATAAGGACCTAGTTTGCTAAGGATTTCCTGTTCATCACGTCTATTCTTAAGGTCAAATACATGAAGATGACGCTTCTTTTTTACATAAATATCAAGTGCTGAATACGGGCAGGTGGATTCAAGAGGGCATCCCGCATCGCAACGCAACGCAGCGTTCTCAGGAGCATTTTCCTTCTTGAACAAAAATAGTGATCCGTCGGCCGAAATTGTTTTACAAGGTTTACCAATCAACCATCTCAAAATATCAAGGTCATGACATGACTTTGCTAGGATAATTGGAGTTGTCTGCTTGGACGAGCGCCAGTTACCACGTACATACGAGTGTGCCATATGTGCATATTGTATAGGTTCCTGATGCTGGATGCTGACAATGTCACCGATTATTCCACTATCGAGTGTCTGCTTGAGTGCAACAAAATAAGGAGCATATCTCAATACATGACATACGGCAACTATTCTGTTGTGTTTCTTTGACTGTGCAAGAATATCACGGCACTCTTTCTCACTTTGAGCTATAGGTTTTTCAAGAAGGACATGGTATCCAAGTTCCAAAGCCTTCATACAAGCCTCGTAATGCAAATTGTCCGGAAGGGTTATAATGGCTACATCGGCAATCTTTCCAGGAACGAACGCCTCTCTAAAATCATTGAAGCGATTTTTCGGTTCAATTCCATTGGCCGAAGCCATACGTTGGCGGCGATAATCCTTCAAATCTGCAACACCTACAACCTTCAAAGCCTGTGGATAAAGTTGTGCGTATCTGGAATAGGTTGTACCACGGCTTCCAGCGCCAAGAACAATGGCTGTTAATGTCTTATCCGTATCTGCCTGAAGGCCTTTTGGCAAGATGTTGATATAGTCTTCATCTGATAGTTCACCCTCTGATGATACTGGTACAGCCAGAGCCTTACTATCTACACCTAATAAAGATGCGCCTATGGTCATCATGCCCAGACGTTTTAAGAAATCCTTTCTGTTCATAGTTGAGAAATTAATTCTTTCAAATATAAAAATTTTACTTGAAACATTAAACTTTATTCACTAGTAAAAAGGGAAACTGCATTTTTTTATCTTTGCAAAAAATCAAAAACATGGATACACTACAAGCCATTATATTGGGAATAATTCAGGGTCTGACGGAATTTCTTCCCGTCTCAAGTAGCGGACATCTGCAACTGATGAATGCCATTTTAGGAACGCAATTGGATCCGGAAAGCAACGTAACGTTCGATTTAACATTACATCTTGCAACGGTACTCAGCACCATAGTCGTTTTCTGGCCTCATATTGTCAATCTATGTAAAGACCTTTTCAAAAAACCATACAATCCATCTCAACAATACATTGTAAAGATCATTATTTCAATGATTCCTGTAGGCATCGTTGGATTTTGTTTCATGGATTTAATAGAAAAGGCCTTCTCGTCAATTCTTGTAGTCGGCATTATGCTTCTTTTAACGGCACTTTTACTACTCTTTGCCCATTACGCCAAAGAAAGACAGCGTGAAAGCATCTCATACCGTGATTCATTTCTGATAGGTATTGCGCAAGCATTCGCTACAATGCCGGGACTTTCTCGTTCCGGAACGACGATTGCCACAGGACTTATGCTTGGCAACAGAAAGGATGTAATGACCGAATTCTCATTTTTGATGGTTCTACCGCCGATAATAGGCAACAGTCTTTTGGATATGATTAAAGGCGATTTCGGAGGGGATGTTGAAATGATTCCGCTTATATGTGGCTTTTTAGCAGCATTCATAAGTGGCTATTTTGCATGTCGATTCATGATTGGCATAGTACGTAAGGGCAAACTAAGTTGGTTTGCCGCTTATTGCGCCATTGTCGGAGTAATTGCCATTATAGTTAACTATTTGAACTAAGATGATTAACGATATAAATCTAAAGGAGGATGGCTATGTCGCTTTGATTGACAAGCCTCTTGGATGGACTTCGACGGATGTAGTTCGAAAAGTGAAATTCCGTCTTCAAAAAAGTGGCTACCGAAAAATCAAAGTAGGGCATGCCGGAACGCTTGATCCGCTTGCTACAGGAGTACTTTTAATATGTATCGGACGAGCAACCAAACGTGTAGAAGAGCTACAGGCAGAACGCAAGGAGTACGTGGCCGAATTAGAAATAGGAGCAACGACCCCAAGTTTTGATATGGAGAAGGAGATTGACAAAAGATATCCCATAGACCATATCACAAAGCAAAAGGTGTTGGACGCTCTCACTAAACTTACAGGAGAACGTTTGCAGACACCGCCGATTTTTTCAGCAAAACGGGTTGATGGAACAAGAGCCTATGAACTTGCAAGGGCAGGCGAAGAGGTCGAACTGAAAAAAGCACTCATTAATATCTATTCCATTTCTTTGGAAGAATACAATCTGCCTTTTATCAAAATACGTGTAGAATGCAGTAAAGGGACCTATATCCGTTCCCTGGCACAGGAAATAGGCGAAGAGCTCCAAAGTGGCGCTTATCTAAGGAGCCTTAGACGTACCAAAAGTGGGCAGTGGGATGTAAAAAATGCTGAAACACTTGAAGATTTTTTAAAAAATTTCACCCCATTTGAAACAAAATGAATTTTCATACGTAGTATTAAAGATTATTTGCATTTAAAATACGTATGAAACTTTCACAGTACAATTTTAACTTTCAGCCTGAGCTGATAGCACAATACCCTGAATTGAAGCGTGATGCCGCACGTTTGATGGTAATCCATAGAGATACAGGGAAGATAGAGCACAAAGTTTTCAGTGATATATCCAGCTATTTTGATGAAGGCGACAGATTCGTGTTCAACGACACAAAAGTATTTCCAGCCCGCCTTTATGGCAATAAAGAAAGGACTGGTGCTGACATAGAAATATTTCTACTCAGGGAGCTCAACCGTGAGTTACGTCTATGGGACGTTTTGGTCGATCCGGCTCGAAAAATACGAATAGGAAACAAACTTTATTTTGGTGAAGATGACGTTTTGGGCGCAGAAGTCATTGACAACACAACATCACGCGGACGTACACTTCGCTTCCTGTTCGACGGAACACAGGAAGAATTCAAGCAAACCTTATTCAAACTTGGCATAACACCGCTACCACGATGGATTCGTGCAGAAGCTCTTCCAGAAGATGCCGAATGGTATCAGACCATCTATGCCAAAAATGAGGGCGCTGTTGTAGTTCCAGCTGCTGGTCTGCACTTCTCAAAAATCACAATGAAGCAATTAGCCATAAAGGGAATAGATACCTCATTTTTAACATTGCATGCCGGACTTGGCAATTTTCGCAAGGTTGATGTTGAGGATCTGTCTAAATTCAAGATTGATTCAGAACAGTATTTCGTAAACGACAAAACCGCAGACGAAATAAACGCAACCAAAGACAACGGAAGAAAAATTGTTACCGTGGGAACAACCGTAATGAGAACGCTTGAAAGTATTGTTTCGACCGAAGGCCACATCAAGGCTAGAGATGGCTGGACCAACAAATTTATATTTGCTCCGTACAAATTCACAGTTGCAGATGCAATGATATCTTCATTCCATCTACCGCAGTCAATACAACTTATTATGGTATCTGCTTTCGGTGGATATAACCTGACGATGCAAGCCTATCAAGAAGCCGTTGAGAACAAATATCGCTTCGGTTCTTACGGAGATGCAATGCTGATTCTTTAGGTTTTTTTACCATTTAATCCTTGTGCAAACGAAGATTTCTGAAAGACCTTGCACTATTTGGGCATTTAGACAAAGTACGTACGCTTTGCCCTGCACAATACAAAGTCTTTTGATTATAAGGATTTTTTAACTAACTTTGTGAGGGTATTTTATCTCTTTGCTAACATTGTAGAGTATGACAAAGAAAATTCTATACTTATGCCAACAAATCACTCCATGTCTGCCGGAAGACGAGGAGTCTTATTTGTGTAGGTATTTGCCTCAACAAATACAGGAAATCGGTTGTGAGACACGAACTTTTATGCCACGATTTGGTTGCATAAACGAACGTCGCAATCAACTTCATGAAGTAATTCGCCTTTCAGGTATGAATCTCATCATTGGAGGAATGGATCATCAGCTCATTATAAAGGTAGCTTCGATACCATCTGCGCGCATACAGATCTATTTCATAGACAATGAAGATTATTTTGCCCGCAAAGCTACTTTGAAAAACGCAGCCGGAGAATACTTTAAAGACAATGATGAGCGTATGATATTCTTCATACGAGGAGCCTTGGAGACTGTCCGCAAGCTTCGTTGGGTGCCAGATGTTGTGCACTGTCATGGTTGGTTTTCTGCCCTGGCCGCAGCTTTTATTAAGGACACTTTGGACGATGACCCTGTATTCAAAAACACAAAAATTGTCGTTTCATTATATGATGATGCATTCCCTGGAGAATTAAACAAGGCTTTGATTGACAAGCTTCAAAGCGAAGGAATCAAAACTAATAGCTCAACTCTTCTTCAAAATCCATCATACGAAAATCTCTACAAATTTGTTCTAGGCTACGTTGATGGTGTAATTGCGGGTTCGCAAGAAGTTCCTGTCGCTATTTTCGACCAAGCCAAGGAGCTGGGCAAAGCCATACTGCCGTACCAGAAACCTTCGGATGAGAATTTCTATGAAAACTACAATAAATTCTATGAGAATCTGCTCTAGATTTTTTAATATATCCTTAGCTATATTGGCAATTCCGCTAATGGCGCTTTTCACTTCATGTCAAGCGACTGAGGATGGTACGCTCGGTAACGGGTTTGTACCTGTAAGCCAAAAGATGGTTATACGACACCTTACCATCAAGGGTGGAGAGGCAATCTCATTTGACGAAATAAATAGCACGGAAAACGAAAGTCGCTACATAAAGCAATCTGGCACATTTTTCCAGACAAGACAATTCAAGACGGATTCATTACTATCCTCAAACCTAATGTCTGGATATATCGGGATTGAGCGCAACGACACATTCGGAGTACGCTATGCTGCGCTTGCCGGCTCGATTGTCTTCATGAATACACTTGATGAAGATACGGGTTTTGGATACAAGCCTATATTCGATACGATGAAGTTGGCTCTTACCGTAACAGACCATGGCTTAGATACGTTGACTCCTGTAAAATATCGCGTATACGAACTTACAAAGTCGCTTGTAGGAAATGTTCTTTCTGAAAAGGACTCTACGGCATACATAAATTGTGATTTAAGTTCCGTGTATGACAAGACAAAACCATTGTTTGAATTTACATATCCAGACCCGGAAAAGAAAATCGGTCCATCGCAGCCTTATGTGATAATGACCCCTGTTGACATGTCCGAAAACGGAGCAACATGGACATTTTTGCGCCGTTTGATGCTTATTCCGGACTCCTACAAAAGCAAGGATTGGGATGGATACGCAAAGGATAGCCTGGGCCTGTATGAAGATGAACAGGTTTGGCTTGAACATTTCAATGGTATATACATTGAGCCAGACATGAGTTCTGTCAAGGAGAATGCAAGAGGTGCTATATACGAACTTGAACTAGATGCAACAGGTCTCTATTTACAGTGTAGAAACCGCAATCCAAAAGATCCAACGCTCATTCAGGATACTATTGGAGTGAATTACTGCTTTAGAGATCTTGCTATAGACAACAACCTGTCTGTTAACAAAATCGGACACGACTATAAGCGCTCCATGTCTGATTCAAGACCTGCACTTCTTGACAAAATCAAGATGCATGAAACGCTCTCGCGCGAAGAAAGGACAGTTATGGATGAATGCTTTATCGAGGGAATGGCCGGTCCATGTGTGGAACTATACTTTACGGATGACTTCATCGACCAAATCAAGCACCTTGTAGAGTACACCAAAGATGAACTTTTCAGCAAAATAGGCGTTAACAAATGTGAACTTGGTCTATACATCAAGGGCGCAGATTATGATTGGGTGAAAAACCAGTCAAATTGGGAAGTTATCACTCCAATTTTGGACAATGCTATACCTTCACTTGGTGCATATTCAAATGTTGCTAAATTGGTTGGAATCAAAGATTATAACTATACGTATGCCAACGACAATTCCGTAGATTTGGCATTTGGCGGAAAACTTGATCGTAGTCTGGCAAAGTACAAGTTGGATATTACAATCTTTATGCAGTCTTTGGTAAGCTACGTCATTTCACTCTATGATAACGGAGAGTGGAAAGAGTTTGACGAAAACGAGCAGGAAAGAGTCATTTATATAGCACCTACAGCAACCGCACCATACGTCTTTAACAGATCCACCATCCAGGGAGGTGAAGGTACATCCAATGCACCAATCCATA
The DNA here is from genome assembly GCA_018065435.1 of Candidatus Alistipes equi. Taxonomy (GTDB): domain Bacteria; phylum Bacteroidota; class Bacteroidia; order Bacteroidales; family Rikenellaceae; genus Alistipes; species Alistipes equi. Next base: position 8,084 of record JAGHTK010000064.1, on the reverse strand, counting down.
TGGAATTGACATATACAATTATAAAATAACATGCAAAACCTAAGTGAAGAACTTAGGTTTTGACATATATACAACCAACAATGTCTAAGAACTTAGTAATAGTTGAGTCTCCGACAAAGGCAAAAACAATAGGTAAATTTTTAGGAAACGAATACACGGTATGTTCAAGCAAGGGACATATCCGTGACCTATCGAAAAAAGAACTCGGCATCAACCTTAATAATAAATACGAGCCGGAATATATAATACCTGCAGAAAAGAAAAAAATTGTCGCTGAACTTAAAGAAGCAGCAAAAAAAGCCGAAAATATATGGCTCGCATCCGATGAAGACCGTGAAGGAGAAGCGATTGCGTGGCATCTCACACAGGTACTCAATCTTCCTGTAGAGACTACCAAACGTATAGTCTTTCACGAAATCACAAGTTCCGCTATACACGAGGCAATAGAGAACCCTAAAACGATTAATTGTCATCTTGTCGATGCACAACAGGCAAGACGTGTTCTGGATCGTTTGGTAGGATTTGAACTTTCTCCTGTGCTTTGGCGTAAGGTTCGACCATCCCTTTCGGCCGGAAGAGTACAGTCCGTAGCCGTGCGTCTGATTGTAGAAAAAGAAAGGGAGATTATCTCCTTCAAACCAAAGACGTACTATAGGGTGATTGCATTGTTCTATCCAAAAGGCACAAGTGCAAGTAATGCATTCAAGGCAGAATATTCCAAACGCCTTGAAAATAAAGAAGACGCATATGCACTTTTGGAAAGGTTACGCAATTCTAACTTTATCGTTAGCGACATCGAAACGAAACCCACAAAACGCAACCCTGCGCCACCATTCACAACATCCACTTTGCAACAAGATGCGGGTCGTAAATTTGGAATGTCCGTATCGCAAACCATGCAGACAGCACAGTCGCTCTACGAGAAGGGTCTTATAACGTATATGCGTACCGATTCCGTCAATCTGTCTTCGCTGGCAATCAACACGGCCAAAGAGCAGATAAATAAAATGTTCGGTGAACAATATTCTTCACCAAGACGTTATACGACACATAGCAAAGGAGCACAGGAAGCGCACGAGGCCATACGACCTTCTTATCTTTCGAATGAAACTATTACAGGATCCGCCTCTGAACAGAAACTTTATTCGCTCATATGGAAACGTACGATGGCTTCTCAGATGGCAGCAGCTCAAATAGACCGCACAACCATAATCATTAAGCCAAGCAATGATGACAATTGTTTTATCGCTGTAGGTGATACAGTTGTCTTCGATGGATTCTTAAAACTCTATCAGGAATCAACAGATTCCACGGAAGAATCTTCCGAGGATGTAGTACTACCAAAGATAAACACAGGCGAATCTCTTATCTACAAGGAAATTGTCGCTAGCGAGAAACATACATCACCCGCATCGCGTTACAATGAACCGACGCTCGTAAAGAAACTTGAAGAACTTGGAATTGGACGCCCTTCCACATTTGCGCCAACAATAACGACCATTATAAAGCGAGGCTACGTTGATAAAACAAGCAAACCTGCACAGAAACGCAAAATAACGGAACTTGTACTGACGAAAGAAATACAGGAAAAACAAAAGGACGAGAGTTACGGAGCCGAGAAAAACAGATTGTTCCCTACTGATATTGGCATTATCGTCAATGACTATTTGGAAACACATTTTTGCAATATAATAGACTATAATTTTACAGCACAGGTTGAAGAACAGTTTGATGATATAGTCAACGGCAAAATCAAATGGTATAAAATGATTGACGATTTCTATCACCCATTCCACAATGCTGTAGAAAACGCCATCAATACACAAGAGAAACGTGACCAGCAAGTACGCGTTATAGGAATTGATCCAAAAAGCGGACATGAAGTGAAAGCACGTATTGGCAAATATGGTCCAATGGTTGAAATTAGTGGCGAAGGAGAGGAAAAGCCAAAATTTGCTGCACTAAAAAAAGGTCAGCTAATCGAAACAATAACCCTGGAGGAAGCCTTAAATTTGTTTGCACTTCCTCGCGTTTTAGGAGAATTTGAAGGAAATGATGTTGTAATAGGCATTGGCCGATATGGCGGATACATACGCCACAACAATAAGGAGTTCACTTCGCTTCCTAAAACGGAAGATCCGTATACGATCACAATAGACAAGGCTATTTCCCTTATTGAGGCTCAACGACAGGCAAAGCAGAAGGCCTCTATGCCTGCACGTTCATTCCCTGAAGACCCTTCAATTGAAATAAAGCACGGGAGATATGGTATGTATATCGCCTGCAACGGAAAGAATTATCGCATTCCAAAGGACAAAAAGGGTGAAAGCCTTACTCTGGAAGAATGCCGTAAAATTATTACAAATAGTAAAAAATAGCGCATATGAAAAAAGTCATCCTTACAATCTTATTGCTAACAGCCGGACTCGTAGCGCAAGCTCAGGACAAAAAAGAAGAAGGTATCAAATTCACCGACACAAAGACCATTCCTTGTACATCTATAAAGGATCAATATCGTAGTGGTACCTGCTGGTGCTTCTCGGGTGTAGGATATCTCGAAAGTGAAATCCTGAAGGCTTCCGGAAAGGAAATCGATTTATCGGAAATGTGGCTTGTCCGTAACCTATACTTTGAAAAGGTCGTAAAATATGTAAGACTCCATGGTTCACTGAATCTGGAACAGGGCGGTGGCCTTGATGAAGTACTCTATGCTGCAAAGAAATATGGTGTAGTACCAGAAGAAGTGTATCACGGACACAATTATGGAACGGAAAAACCAGAGTTCGGAGAACTCATTGAAATCCTAAAATCATACGCTAAAGCCGTTGTATCCAACCGTAACAGAAAACTCACCACAGCATGGATGAATGGTCTGAACGGCATTCTTGATGCTTATTTTGGACCACGCGTCGAAGAATTTACATATCAGGGAAAGCAATACACTCCAACTACATTTTTGGAATCCCTTCCAATAAAGACATCGGATTATATTTCTCTGACTTCGTTCACACACCATCCATTCTACGAAAAATTCATCATTGAAATTCCAGATAACTGGCTTTGGCAGGAAGTATACAACGTAACCATGGATGAAATGATGCAAGTTATTGATTCGGCGATGGAACAGGGATATGCCGTTCTTTGGGGAACGGATGTTTCAGAGAAGGGATTCAATCGCCAAAAGGCAATTGGTGTCATTCCTCAGGAGGATGTTGAAAGTTTGGAAGGAACGGATGCTGCTCATTGGAACAAACTTTCTGCTACTGAAAAAAATGCTCTTATTTATGGTTTGAAAGCTCCTGTAAAAGAGAAGCAGATCACACAAGAAATGCGCCAGAAGGCATTTGACAACTATGAGACAACCGATGATCATGGTATGATTATTATTGGCACAGCCACCGATCAAGCCGGACATCCTTTCTACAAAGTCAAGAACTCTTGGGGTGTTAGAAAACCATACGACGGATACTACTATTTCTCTAGGCCATTTGTACAGTACAAGACAATTGACATCATGGTCAACAAAAAAGCGGTTTCGAAAGAGATTCTTAAAAAGCTGAAAGTTAGCTTAGCAAAATAGTAGCAAACTACTTGTTAGATGCGAACTCCAAATTCAAGCACAACAATTCGAAAATGCGGAGTTCACGTGTATAAAAAAGTCTGGGCCATTGGCTCAGACATTTTTTATACACATCTGCGAATTATTTCATCACAATATCCGAAAATGCCATCATATTACCATCAGCATATACCTCAATGGTGTACTTGCCAGGAACAAAACCATTTCCTCTAAAGAAAATACTTACATCCAAGTCCTCGTTACGATAATCAACTTCACGTACAGCAGTATAACCAAGTTGTTCTTCCTGATAAGAGAACGTAGGAACAGTTTGAGGTGCTATCAAGTAGCCGTCTGGAGAAACAATACGAACATATACATTGCGAATGCCCGGTGTGGCAAAGTCATTTGCAGCAATCGTCAAATCAACACGAAGTGTCTGAGCCTTCGAAATACGCGAAATCTCTTTATCCTTACGATTAAGCGGTGTGAGAAGTATTCCTCTTGCTTTTAGCACGGCGCCCTGCTGAACTCGATTGTTTAATTCTACAGCACGTTCTTCGGCGACCTCGGCGCGCAAATTGGCCGTTGATATCTCCTTGCGGTATTTAACATTTTCATTGGACAACTGTTTATTAAGACGGTTCAGCGAATCGATTTGTCTTAAATATGTCTTCATCACAGCACGCAACGTACCTACTTCCTTTTCATATTGCTTTAATTTGCTATATGTCCAGGTACGCTCATTCTTGAGTTGTTCCATAACTTCGTTTGCCTTCTCAAGATTAGCAGCTATACTGTCATTTTCATACTTCAGCCCATCATACTGCTCAATAAGTCCGTTCAAATTTGACTGAATGGAATCACGATCTATGCGCAAAAGTTCATAGTCAGCCTTTTGAATGGAATTGATTCTGTAATACAAAAAAGACATTCCAACCAGTATTACAGCTAAAACTATAACAAGTATCTTATATCCTTTCAAAGCCCTATTTGAAGACTCTTCACGAATTTCATCATCTTCGTAGTCTGTGTAATTTTCTTCCTTGCTCATAACAGATTAAATTTCTATGTCACTAAAATACTGAATATTTCCAGAAAAATAAAATTTACTTCACAGATTGGCACTCGTTCAAAGCATAGCGCAACCCTGTGAAATTATATTTATACGCACGTATACTTCCGACACGTACCTGAGATTCAAGCATTATCGGCACCTTGTTTTCATCGTCGGAAATCCATATACTAAACTCTGAACCATCAGTAAAGGAAAACTCCTCGACGGAACCTAACGTGCAGGCAAAAAGCATCGTATTGTATGCCTTTCCATGAGGAACGTTACACACTTCCCTTCTAATAAACCTTAGACGTAGTTTTTTCACTTCCTTGTCAAGCACCATATTCAACTCTCGACGATATCCTTCCTTCACTTCGCTACGATCAAGCGAACGCATATGATAATACAAAGATATCGCATCCATGCTATCCTCCGTGAGTGACACCTCTGAAGTACGTGGTGGCTTTTCGCAACTTTTTGCCCAAGTATGTGCGACCATATCTTCCCAATCAAAGAAATAACGGCTACGGAACGAGTAACTTCCTTCCTGAAGGTAATCCTCAAAGCGTATCGGTTTCTTTGTCTGATAATCTATCCACACATCGTATTTATCATACAATTTGAAGAAAAAATTAAAAAACGGAAGAGTCTTACCAACACCTTCAATATGATGTACGCGACGATTCATTAGTGAATCCGCATAAGTTTTCATAGTAACATACGCCACCTCCGTATTTGGGACCATCTTTGCCTTGTAAGCCACCCTATATTCAAGTGTTTCACCATCAACAAGAACCTGGGCTTGAATAATGGAAAACAAAAAAGAGAGTATGCAAAATAGAATTACCCGTTTCATATGACAAAGAATTATTCGTGAGCGAAGATATCAAGAATGCCCGTAAAAATAACCTATTGTTGCAATAAAGTGCATTTCAAACTACGATATTGAAGAAAAATCAACTGTACTCTTGCTACGATAACGATCTTTGAGAATGCGTAGAGATGCATACTTCACGCTCATTAGTTCACGATCCTCGTCCAAAACTGCGCGGGCGATTCGTTGAGCAAGCTCTAGAATTTGGCCATCCGTTCCAGGATTTGCAATACGTAGCGTAAACGCCTCGCCACTTTGCTGGGTTCCATTTATATCTCCCGCACCACGTAGTTTCATATCAAGTTCAGCAAGTGCAAATCCATCATTCGTCTGACACATTGCTGCTATGCGTTCTCTGGAATCACTCGAGATCTTATCTCCGGTCATAAGTATGCAGTATGATTGCTCTGCACCACGGCCCACACGACCTCGTAACTGATGCAGTTGCGAAAGACCAAACCTTTCCGAAGACTCGATTATCATAACCGTTGCATTCGAAACATCTACCCCGACCTCTATGACTGATGTTGCAACCATTATATCGGCCTCTCCATCCTTAAACTGACGCATAGATTCATCCTTGTCCGCAGGCTTCATCTTCCCGTGACATGGTGTTACAACATATTGAGGACCTGGAAAATCGCGTATTACGGCCATAAAGCCTTGCTCCAGGTTCATATAATCCATTTTTTCAGATTCTTTTATGAGAGGATATACGATATATATTTGACGCCCGAGGGCTATCTGTTTTTTCATAAACCCGATAACCCTAAGTCGCGAACTCTCATCGAATGAGATGGTCTGAATAGGTTTACGACCTGGAGGTAGTTCATCAATAACAGAAACATCCAAATCTCCGTACAGAGTCATTGCAAGGGTCCTTGGAATTGGTGTAGCTGTCATAACCAGAATATGAGGTGGCTGAGAATTCTTTGTCCACAACCTTGCACGTTGTTCTACACCGAAACGGTGCTGCTCATCTATAACAACAAAGCCAAGATTTAAGAATACAACTCTGTCCTCAAGAAGAGCATGGGTTCCAACCAAAATATGAATTTCACCCGAAGAAAGACCCGAAAGTATGGCGTCACGCTCCTTCTTTTTGGTCGTTCCGGTAAGTATGGCTATGCGCAATCCCGTACCGTTTGTCAATTTTTGAAACGAAGCATAGTGCTGACGTGCAAGGATTTCTGTAGGGGCCATAATGCATGCTTGATAAGAATTATCAACAGCCAAAATCATAGATATAAGTGCCACAATTGTTTTACCCGAACCGACATCTCCCTGCAAAAGTCGATTCATCTGAACGCCAGATATTGTATCCTCACGAATTTCCTTTATTACACGTTTCTGCGCAGAGGTTAGCGAGAAAGGCAAATGCGCATAGAATTTATTGAAGAATTCGCCCACGCGATTGAAGACAAATCCATCATTGCGGCTTTGACGACCACTTCTGATTAATTGAATATTTAGCTGTATTCCAAAAAGTTCATCAAATTTAAGACGATATTTGGCCTGCTGCAAAGCTGTACTAGACTGCGGAAAATGTATATTGAAAAGAGCATCCTTAAGGCTTAACAGATTAAGTTGCTTTCGTAAATGATCAGGCATATAGTCTTCAATCGAACCCTGAACTATACCCCAAACGGAACATATAATGTTGTAAAGGCCCTTCGTGCCTAAAGAAGAAGTGACACGCTCCGTTGTAGGATATATACCCTGAAGTCCTGATAGAGTTTTCTTTGACATGGCGACCTCTACATTTTCGACCTCTGGGTGTATGATTGACATATCACCATGGAAGAAATTTGGTTTGCCAAATATTATGTATTCTCGTCCGTTTTCAAGTCTATCAGAAATCCACTTGATTCCGTGGAACCACAGCAGGGTCGCCTGTCCCGTACCATCCGAAACTGTAAGCGAGAGACGTTGTTTTGCTCCCGTTCCAAGAATACTCTTCAATATGACACGTGCACGAATCTGTATATAAGAAGTCTCACTTTCTGGAATTTCAGAAATAGAATAAATTCTCGTACGATCAACGTAACGAAAAGGAAAATGGTATAGCATATCACGCAACGTACTTATACCCAACTCTTTTTCAAGAAGTTTGGCTCGTGCTTCGCCTACACCTTTCGTGTACATAACCGATTTATCGAGAATCGTAGTCATCTTTTTGCGTATACAAGCGCTAAGTTAGCAATTTTCCACCGACGAAGTTGTTGGATGCTAAAATTTAGAGATTAAGAAAATCATATTCTCCAAAAAAAACTATAAAAGACACGATTGGACATCTTATCAATTTAGATATAAATAGTGTCCAATGCATCGAAATGCGAATTAGTACACTTAATAGAAGAGTACACAAATCAACGTAACGATATATGCAAATTACACAAATAGGCCCATGCAGCTTCAAATACGAAACATAAAATTTTGAAAAACTTCCACCTGTACGGTTGGAAATCATCAAAATTTGGGAGCCTGCTACAATAGCGGATTCTAAGTTTGATCTGAAAGTGTAGCAGCTCTAAATCATATCTTTCTTTTCAGATATCCGAAAAACTTACCAATATGCATTCCGTAGTTTTCAC
>JAGHTK010000038.1 GCA_018065435.1 Candidatus Alistipes equi | reverse complement strand
TCGCCTCCCTTGAAAAAGGTGAGACAGATATGCAGTTGTCCACGTTTATCTTGATTTCCGAAGCGGTGGGTCTGAAATTCGCGCTTACATATTGACGCAGAACCTTTGTTTCACGAATAACAATATTCACCAACATATAGTTATTCATGATCCAAACAAGTTATTGTCCCGACAAGTTCGGGAATTATTTGTCGCATCCAGAGAGCCTGGATAGCGGCATTGACCTGTCAGATGCGTCTGTACGGGAAATCATTCTTGCTTATCGGGCCTATAGGCAAACACTTAATCCATCGTTCAACAACGAGCACATTTTGCGGCGTGTCATCCAGTTAGAGAAGGAGTTCTCCTGTACGCTGATGCCATCGCAGATTACCGATGTCTTCTATGCGAACTTCATTCAGTGGGCACGCGAGAAAGGCAACTGCTACAACACAATCAAACTGTACTGTAACCCAGGGCATTCTTATTTTGTATGTGAATTTTTAGCAAAAAGACAGGGATTCGTGTTTTAGCAAAGGTGTAAGCGTGACGCGTCAGGCCTAGTTTATCGACTATTCCGGAATTGTAGTTTAATATGTGGTTTAATTGAAGAGAGCTATAAGAATAGTTTTGTGTTTATAGGTTTAGCAAGCAGTTGATATTATTTCTGTATCTAAGATTTTGGAGAGAGTCTTGTTGCTAGAGTTCGCTTCTGTCATTAAAGTTCTTATGCCTTTTTGCTTGTAGGACTTGTGTCTGGTTTTATTTGATATTTCAAAAAGAGTCAAAATAACGTATGCAAATTTCTGGAGCGTATCAAGATTTTTTGAAGCCGCACTATTTGTATCATTACTCCTTTTGGTATTATCTTGATTAAAATCCAGATCTAAGACCAAATGGAACTCTTCGGATAATGTGCATTATCGCATTATCCGTGGAAGTCTTTCATTTCGTACTCGACACTGTCTATAGACAGGATGCTACTATTAGAATGAATGACAAGGATGGAGCATCATCAGCTAATATTGACACGTTTCAGAAGATGGCATATGTAGCGACTGTCATCTACAAGATGTTAATGGCAAAAAAGCCTCGTGTGAAAATCAAGTTGGGCATAAGAGATGTCATGATTAACTGTAATGCAAGTTGTAAAGAACTGAAAAAAGTTCTAAACATGGATACCTCTCGAGCCGTCGCCTAAAATATAGGCTCATATCTAAAATATCTAGCTTCTACTTCCTCATAAACCAACATGGGTAGGGGATTTTACATCTATACACAAATGGTAATTGTTTGATATATAGAAATCTATCCAAAGAAACAGATCGAAGCTTCCATTCGCTCGACCTAATAACCCAAAATTAGTCTTCAAAATTTCTAAATAAAAATGCCCTGGAAGAATGATGGCTTATAATCATTGTTTGAAAATAGTTACTTATCTTTGCAACATGAGTGAAAGAGACTACATACAGTCATTCTCGGATTACCTGTTCTGGGATGTGGATAAGGATTCCATTGACCTTGAGGCCAATGCCCCATATGTGGTAAGACGGGTACTCGAGCTGGGACAATTGAGCGACTGGAACCTTTTGGTGCAGAGATATGGAATCCCCCGCATCAGTTCGATTGCTCAGAATCTTCGTACTCTTGAACCGAAGGCTCTATCTTTCATTTCCGCTATCTCATCTGTTCCTCAAGAATCTTTTCGATGCTACACTACGAAACAATCCACCCAAACACACTGGAACTTCTGAAGAAGATTCAGTCTCTTGAGATGTTTGCCGATACCAGATTGGTAGGGGCACAGTTCTGGCACTTCAAATCGGGCACAGAAAATCCATTGACCTTGATCAGTTTGGAACCATTGACGCTTCCCTTGAGGAAATAGCAGAAGAATTGTCAAGCTTTGCTAGTGTGAAGCCATTGTCATCTTCGAAGGCCATGCGATTTTTGATCGTAGATGACGTAAAGGTCGACATTGTAAACTATCCATATAACTGGATTGATGAACCGGCAGGAGAAGATGGAATTATTATGGCCGGTATTAAGGATATTGCAGCGATGAAGTTGTCTGCTATTACAAACCGTGGCACAAGGAAAGACTTCATTGACTTGTTCTTCCTTTTGAAGTCGTACTCTCTTAATGATTTATTTGCGTTCTATCTTCAGAAATATTCAGATGCACAATTATTCATCATGCTGAAAAGTCTTACTTATTTCGAAGATGCAGAAGATGATCCTATGCCAATGATGACAGAGCCCGTAAAGTGGCATGATATAAAAGCAACAATCATTAATATAGTAAACCGATATCTGGGGCAGAAATAAATCAAAACCTCAATTATCACACAATTCCAACTCTCTGATAATCGTCATGCTTGCAGAGAAGAAACGGGCCTGAAATACTTGGTTTGGAGATAAAGTTGCGTAAGGTATACCCCGCCCGCAAGGGCTAGTACAACCGGGCTTAAAAATCGCGCAAGCGCGACACGAAGTCCTATAATGTTGGCTATGTAAAAGGTAACATAATCGGTAACAATCCTGAAAGCACGAAGAAAAGCACTCTCGCCATATGTCTTAAACAGATGAAATAGTTGCTTTAAGGAAAATGTCAAAAAACAGATTTTTATGCTTTTATAGATTTTAACTTTAAGATTATTGACAATATTGTTAAATTTGATACGTAAAAACTAATTATATGCTACATAAATTTTTAACACTGAAGATATTTATCATTATATCTTCTATCTCCATTCTTTCTTTTTCTTGTTCAAAATCTAATGATTCACAGGATGAACCTGTCATTCCAACAGGAGAAGAAATTTTTGAAATCCTTGGAGAAAAGACTTTCACATCATCATGGCAAGGAGAAACACAATCTCTCACCTTTAAGACTAACGTTAAATGGTCATTGAGGACAGATTCTGGTTCCTCTTGGGTATCGTATAGTTCATCGGGTGCTACGCCAACCGAAACAAAAGAGTATACTGTTGAACTAATCCCTCGTGAAAATCATTCAGCTAAGACGCGCTCCGCATCTTTGATTCTTTCCTATGGGGCAGATCCAAAAACTACACACATATATGTAAATCAAAGTGGCATGCCTGTTTGTACAGCAGAGAAGGTAACCGAAGATATGTTCTTCAGTACTTGTTGTGCATACACGACCACAGCAGTTCAACAAGGTTTTGACTACGACCCTGAGGATGACATGGTCTACTTTAGTCAAATAAACAATGCATATCGCGTATATGTAAGTTGGAGACCGCGCGTAAGGTTGACCAAGGATACATCAAAGGCTCCATCCCATATCCAGTTAGACTACTTCTCACATGGCAATAATATATCTATTGAAAGGGATAAGGCTGGTAATAAGTATGTATGGATAGCAAACCATGGCACAAAATCCGCGAGCGATGGAAAATACCGTTATGGTCAGGTTATCTCACGTGTCAAACTAGAGGATGGCAAGATTGTAAAGAGTTGGGAGACGACGGACAACTACTACTTTGGTACGCATAATATTCATGCATCGATTGATTGGGATCACGATCGTTTCTTGCTTTATTCGTTAAGTGATGAGGATAACTATTCTGTTGCTGTTTACAAATTGAGCGACGTATTGAATGCACCTCAGAAAACCGTAGAGTTGAAATATGAAGTGGTACGTGGTGGTGAGGCTAAAAGCGGTGATCCAGAATGGAAGGGAAAACCGATGGTTAATGTTCATGACTGCCGTGCTTTGAAGACTATTTCTAAGTTCTCTCACAGATATTATTTGAACAATCGCGGATGGCAGACTGTTTACCTATATGGCGACAAGATTTATTTCTTCCTTCTGTATTCAACCCCTCAAAACGGCAGATCGTATCAGACTGTTCTAGATGTCCTTGATTTGAATGGTAATGTGATAAAATCCGGAATTGATATGCCGTTCTCGGATGATATAGAGGGCCTTGCAAAATATGGATACGCAACAAACAAGGATATGTATCTTGAAAATGAAGTGTTCCTTATTAAAAATGGTGTGCTATATTTATCTTTCTCAACACAGGGGAATGCTGATGAAATACGCCGCCCTCTTGTATTTAATTTTGCAGCAGATTGGTTGGATGTTGGAATGTAATTAATTAATGTTTTTTTAAGATGAAACGTATTGTTTTTGTTTTCCTGACAATTTTTGCGACATGCTCAGTATTGGCGCAGTCCGCATTTGTCTCCTCGTTACCATGTAATTCAAAAAACGGGGCAACAATTATGGGCGTTGTTGAGTGTGATGGTAAACCACTATCGAATGTTGTTGTCTCGGATGGATACGAAGTGACAACCACCGACGATAACGGATGCTACTATATCAATTCAAAAAAGGATAACGGATATGTTTTCGTAACGTCCCCTTCCGGTTATGAATATCAAGTAACAAATTATTATAAGCCTACTTTTTGGGCAAATCTTAACACGGATAATGAAACGATTGAAAGGCATGACTTCCGTCTTGTAAAAAAAGACAATACACAACATATAATGTATTGCGTTTCAGATATACAACTTTCAAATCGTTGGAACGACATTGAACAGTTTAAGCAAAAATCACTACCATTCATCCGTAAAACTTTGAAAAAATTCAAAGGGAAACCAGTCTATTCGATGAATACTGGCGATTTGGCCTATGATCGTTATTGGTATAGTGACAAGTTTACTATCGAATCTTTCTCAACGCTCATGGAGGAAGTACGTTGGCCTATGCAGATGTTTTCTTGTATGGGTAATCACGATCACGATGCGGCGACTATATGCGATAACAATACCCATTTTAATGCTGAGCGACGTTACAGAGCCGTAATGGGCCCTACGTATTACTCTTTCAATATCGGCAAGATTCACTACATAATGATAGATAATATTTATTATTTGAATGAACCTTATGCTAAGGGTAAGATAAATCCTCATCAGGGAACGTCCGGTCGAGTAAACTATTACCACTATATATCTCAGGAACAGATTGATTGGATTAAGAAGGATCTTAAGCATGTCGATAAGTCGACACCTTTGGTTATTGGTATGCATGACCCAATGTTCAAATACGCAGGCCTTTCGACAACGAAATACAGGAACAATTTCAAATATCAGGAAAATTTTGATGACTTTATTTCCACCCTTAAAGGTTATCAAGTACATATAATAAGTGGACATTCACATATCCAAAGAACTACATATGTTGATTCCTTGAATCTGATAGATCACAATGTTTCAGCTGTAGCTGGAAATCTTTGGGTCACGGGGGGTCTTGGCTATGAACTTCAGGCCTTTGATGGCTCTCCTGCCGGATTTGACGTTTTGAGTGTAGATGGTACATCTCTTAAATGGAAATACTATCCTGTTTCATGCGGTGAAAAGGTTCAGTGTCGTATGTGGGATATGAATGCTGTTAAGAAATACTGTAATGAGGATCCGGCTTATTTGAAACTCATGCAACACTATCCTAAATGTTATGATTTTCGAAAAGAAAAGGATAACGTTGTCTATCTTCACGTGTGGGCGTGGGATCCTACGTGGAAGGTGGAAGTTTTTGAAGATGGTAAACCTATTGTAGCTAAGCGCAAGATGCTTTCCAACCCGCAGTATGCTTTGACGTATTATGCACAAAGATATTTCCGTCAGAAACAATATCCTGCTAGGAGCTTAAAATTCCCTAGGGTTGCTACGATGTTCTATATCCAATGTAAAGATGAGAAATCAACCATAAAGGTTGTTCTTACGGACACCTTTGGTGAAAAATATTCTCAGACGCTCAAACGTCCTTCTACATACAGGATTCCAAAATAGCTATTATTCGATGCCGTAGGTGGCGTGAACGGTAACGCTTACCTTCTTTTGGCGGTTAGAAGTATTGAATGCACCTCCCGGTGTGTAGTCATCGCTACCTTCGGCAGAAGTAATTTGAAAAACTCCGACATCGATTGTACGGATATCTTTGATTTTTGCGAAGTTCTTAACCAGTTTCTTAGCTCTAACAAGGGCGTTATCCGTTGCGTCGTCAATAAGTGAAAGTTTAAGTTCGGATATGTCCTTCAAAAAGAACTTAGGTGAGGAACTTTCAATGACAACTCCGCTTTTCATCAGTGATGTAATCTCCCTTGAAATTGTTTCTACGCGGTCAATATCTTTCGATTCCACTTTGAAACACTGAGTCATGCGATATCTCGAAAAGCGTTGTCCCATATAGATGCCCGAAGAAGTATAGGCACTTTCTTCAATGCGTTCTGTAGAAACTGAGAAGAAGGTGTAACTTGTTTTATCAATGCCATGTTCGGCAAGGTATTTTTCAACAACAGCACGACTATTTTCCAGTTTTTTGTAGCAAGAAACTCTGTCAGTGTCTTCTGACTGTACATTGCCTTCCCATGAAATCCAGTCTGCAGTACGTTCTATTTCACCTAGTCCGGTAACTGTAACTGTACTTTGTTTTCCAAATGTAGCTCGTATGTTACATGCGATTATACAGGAGCATACAATAAGTCATAGGGCAATGATTAAAATTCCTGCAATCCCTGTGTTGAGATTCTTGATTCTGGAACAAATATTAGACATGGTGCTTTTTGATTTTTTCTTTACAAAGATACATAGATTCGATTATAATATCATAAATCATAACAATTCTTGATTTTTAAGTTCCAGCTTCACCTTATTTATGTTTAATTTTGTAAAAGGTGTATAATATAAAACCCGTTATGAGACTTCTTAAAAATGTTTTTGTCTGCACTTTGTTGCTTTTTGTGACAAGTGCTGTTTTTGCACAGACACGTGCCCAGCGAATATTGAATGAGTTGAATAATCCAAATTCAAAGTATGTGATTGTCGCTGCACATCGCGGTGATTGGAGGAATTTCCCCGAAAATTCACTTGAGGGATATGAATCGGCTATTCGAATGGGCGTAGATATCGTGGAAATTGATGTTCGCAGAACCGCTGATGGAGAACTTATAATCTGCCATGATGCCACAATAAACAGAACTACTAGCGGAAAAGGTCGTGTTGATGAATTGACACTGAAGCAGATACGCAAATGTTGCCTTAGGGCCGGGCACGGCATCAAAATGAAACGCTACAAAGTTCCGACTTTGGATGAAGTTCTGGATTTGTGCAAGGACAGAATTCTTATAAACATTGACAAGGGTTATGACTATTATGATGAAATCATGCCAAAGCTTATTAAGCGTAACATGGTCAACCAGGTCATCATAAAGTCAAAGGTGCAACCTGAGGACGTTATAAAAAAATATGCTTCCTATAAGGAAAATATGCTCTATATGCCGATTATAGACTACACAAAGAAAAAATGGTCTGAGGCAAGTCCGTTATTTGATAGTTATCTAAAAGGCAATTGTCCACTTGTGGCTTATGAGATATGCTGGAACGGCACAATGCCAAATGTCGGAAAAGTATTCAAAAAGGTCCTTGATTCCAAAGCACATCTTTGGGTAAACACCATGTGGGCATCCCTTTGTGGCGGAGACGATAATGCTTTTGAGGATGATCGTGCCATATACGGAAATGAGGATGCTGTTTATGGGCCATTACTTGAAATGGGTGCTACAATGTTTCAGACGGACCGTCCGGCAATGCTTATCGGATATCTTGAGGGTAAGGGACGCCATACTCTACGCTAATGAAGGGTATACAAAAGACAAATGCTGCTCGTATTTTGGACAGGGTAGCAATAGAGTACATCCTTAAGGAGTACGAATATGATGAGAACGACCTTTCGGCCCAACATGTAGCCATGACATTAGGAGTTAATCCTAAACAGGTTTTTAAAACACTAGTTCTTAAAGGTGATAAGACAGGATATTTCGTAGTGGTTATTCCTTCTGATATGGAGGTTGACTTGAAGGCTGCAGCATCTGTTTCCAAAAACAAAAACTGTGATTTGATTCCGATGAAGGATTTGCTTTCGGTTACAGGATATATCCGCGGAGGATGTTCACCAATTGGACTAAAAAAACCGTTTCCCGTTTTCTTTGATTCGTCGGTCGTAAACTTTGATAAAATTTTTATCAGTGCAGGACAACGTGGTAAGCAGTTTTTTATTGCTCCTGAGCCACTTATTGCATTTACAAAAGCTAAACTTGCATCGCTAGCGATATGAAAAAAGGCTGTCTAAAATGACAGCCTTTTCAAATTATTTGTTTTCAGGTTTTGGGCCTCTTCTTTTTGGAACAAATCCTTTTTTCTTATCTCCTTCAGGTCTTGGTTTGCGCTCTGGCTCAACCCAGCCTTCTGGTTTTTCCAAAAGTGCTCTGCGTGAAAGCTTGTACTTGCCCGTCTTCGAATCAACTCCGATGAGTTTGACTTGAATTTTATCACCTTCCTTCAGGTTTGTTTCTTCCATCGTCTCATAACGCTTGTAGTCAATTTCGGAAATGTGCAACAAAGCTTCCTTACCCGGCAAAATCTCAACGAATGCGCCGAAGCTTACGATGGATTTGATTGTGCCTTCATAGGTTTCACCTACCTCGGGTACTGCTACAATAGCCTTAATGCGAGCCAATGCTGCAGAGATGGATTCCTTGTCAGGAGAGAAGATATCAACGACACCTGCTTCTTCATTTTCTGTAATGGTAATCGTTGTGCCAGTGACTTTCTGAATATCCTGAATTACTTTTCCACCAGGACCTATGACAGCTCCGATGAAGTCCTTAGGAATAACGATCTGTTCGATGCGAGGAACGAATGGACGATAATCCGCACGAGGCTCTGCAATGCACTCCTGAATTTTGTCAAGAATGTGCATGCGTCCCTTGCGTGCCTGCTCGAGAGCCTTTGCTAGAACTTCGTATGAAAGTCCGTCTACTTTGATATCCATCTGTGTGGCAGTAATACCATCACGTGTACCCGTTACCTTGAAGTCCATATCTCCCAGGTGATCCTCGTCACCCAAAATATCGGAAAGGACAGCCCATCTACCGGTATTTGAATCTGAAATAAGACCCATTGCGATTCCTGAAACGGGCTTCTTTATTTTTACACCAGCATCCATAAGGGCAAGTGTTCCGGCGCATACTGTAGCCATTGAAGATGAACCATTCGATTCAAGAATATCCGATACCACGCGAACAGCGTAAGGATTTTCCTCTCCTACAGGTACCATTGGCTTGAGAGCTCTCCATGCCAGATGTCCGTGTCCGATTTCACGTCTTGAAAGACCTCTTGCAGCCTTTGCTTCGCCCGTTGAGAAAGGAGGGAAGTTGTAATGTAGAACAAACTGCTCACTGCCCTGAATGAGAACCTCGTCATAAACCTTTTCGTCGAGTTTAGTTCCAAGTGTGACAGTTGACAAAGATTGAGTCTCACCACGTGTGAATATTGCTGAACCGTGTGCACAAGGCAGATAGCCTACTTCGCACCAAATAGGTCTGATTTCATCACACTTTCTTCCGTCAAGTCTCTTGCCCTCATCCAGAATCATATTTCTCATGGCTTTTTTCATAACATCGTCATGGAAATACTTATGAATCAAAGGAGCCTTCTCCTCGAGTTCTTCTTCTGTATAACGTGCTGCAAATTCAGCTTCCAAAGCGTCAAATGCATCTTGTCTTTCGTGCTTCTGTGTTCCGCTTGTAGCTATTGCATATGCCTTGTCGTAAAGCTCAGTTATAATTGTCTGACGCAATTCTTCATCGTTTACCTCATGGCAATATGTTTGTTTAACGTCCTTACCCAGTTCCTTCGAGAGCTCCATCTGAACGGCACAGTGCGTCTTTATGGCCTCATGTGCATATTTGATTGCGCCGAGCATAACCTCTTCGGAAACTTCCTTCATTTCACCTTCAACCATAAGGATGTTGTCAATCGTACCTGCGACCATAATGTCCAGATCGACATCCTTCATCTGTGAGAAGGTGGGGTTAATGCAGTATTCTCCGTTGATGCGTGCTACGCGGACTTCGGATATCGGACCTCCGAATGGGATGTCAGATACGGCCAATGCTGCAGAAGCTGCAAGTCCTGCTAGTGCATCTGCTTGTATGTCTTTATCGGCAGATATGAGGTTCACCGTTACGTATACCTCTGCGTGATAATCATCTGGGAACAATGGTCTAAGTGCACGGTCAATAAGGCGTGCAACAAGTATCTCATTGTCGCTGGCTTTGCCTTCGCGTTTCATAAATCCGCCAGGAATACGTCCAGCAGCGGCAAATTTTTCTTTGTATTCAACCTGAAGTGGCATGAAATCAGTGCCTTCCTTCGCTTCTTTTGCTGCTACAACTGTAGCAAGGAGCATCGTGTCACCCTGTTTTACGACAACAGCTCCGTCAGCCTGCTTCGCAAGCTTTCCTGTTTCAATCATTATCTCGCGGTTTCCTTCCAGCGGGATAAACTTTTGTACTGCGTTGTACAATTTCTTTTCTTCCATAATATTTTTCGTCCAAATTGTGTACATCCAAAAAATGAAGGCAACCCAGTTGCCTTCATTTTTTCGCCCCTCTTACTTACGAAGGTTGAGAGCCTTAACTATAGCACGGTAACGCTCGATATCAACTTCCTTCAAGTACTCGAGCAACTGACGACGCTTTCCAATCATACGCAACATTGCGCGCTGTGTTCCGAAATCGTGACGGTTGTTCTTAAGGTGCTCTGTAAGGTGGCTGATACGGAACGAGAACAACGCGATTTGGCTCTCTGGAGAACCTGTATCGGTGTTAGACTTGCCGTACTGACCGAAAAGCTCTTGCTTTTTCTCTGATGTTAAATAAGCCATAATTTAAGATTATTTAAGTTAAGCTTCGACGCATTGCCCTTACCGCAATCGCGCAAAAGCGCGACAAATATAGGTAATCCCTGGCAAAAAAAGAAAAAACTTTCTCATTATTACAGGGCATTCTCATTTAGATTGCGATTTTTTGGTCTTTTGAACGTGAACCCACACTTTCTCATTGGCATATACATAAAGCGCAATGGCATTGCTTGAGAACTTTGCCTGAGTTGTAGGTTGATATGTCTGGTACTTTATAAAATCATAGGCACTACGTTTAGGG
>JAGHTK010000140.1 GCA_018065435.1 Candidatus Alistipes equi | reverse complement strand
CGCGGTTCTTCCCCTGCGATGGATCGTGGAGAGGTCTTTCTCGTGGTTGGAAAACTTCAGAAGGATAGCCATGGACTACGAATTTTACTCAGAAACCGGAGAGGCGATGGTTCTACTTGCTTTCTGCCGGCTCATGTATAACAAAATTTATGATTGAAATTTAAACAGCTTCTTAATTACATATTTTTCAACGTATTAAATCAAATAGATTAATAAATAGCACAAAACCCACGAAAACTTAGAGTTTATAAGACTGCTCCACTCTATGAAGTGCTGGGGACACATGCAGCTAGACGTACATTCGTAGTGCATGCTCTTGAGGAGGGAATGTCTCCGGAGATGGTAATGACCTTTACTGGTCACGCCGACTATGACACCATGAAACCATACATAGCTATGACGGACAAGAAGCGGCAGAATGCTCTGCTGAACAGTTTCAAAATGGAAGATGAGAGACCTTAGGGTCTCTTTTTTTGCTTAAAATGTGGGGTGAAATAAGTCTGGTTTAGAAGTTAGACTTGGAATTTGGTGCATTTTTGGTGCATTTTTTTGGAAAGAAAAAGAGTTAAATGCTTGAAATAAAAAACACTTAACTCATTATTCTAGCGGAGAGAGAGGGATTCGAACCCCCGGAGCCTCTCAGCTCGCCGGTTTTCAAGACCGGTGCAATCGACCACTCTGCCATCTCTCCGGCGACAAAAGTAGTATAATTTTTAATATTGAACAATATTTGGTCAAAATTTAATTCAAATAATGATTCCGATGCAAAAATTTTTACACTCATCTAAGCCTTAAGTTTCGCAAAAGTCAATTACATAAATTGAGTTAAAACAATAGCTGAACAGATGCGTTAATGGTAAAGTTCTTGCCAAAAATTGATTTGGGTCCTACATCGCGGTGCGTAACACGCCAAATAAAGTCGACTCTGAATATTTTGAAAATATTTTCAATTCCACATCCCAATTCGAGATATGGGATTCTCGGAACATGCATAACCTCCGGGAACATTAATGGGACATCTTCATTAATAGTACCATCATTCTTCTTAGTAAGGTCGCCCCAATAACATTTACACAGGAAAATTTCTCGCCATTGGAGTTTTTTAACAAGTGGAATCAGTCCTAGCATAGCTCCATTGAAGTGATGTTCCCAATGCAATGTTAACCATCTGTCGGTTGCGAACTCATAATAATTAAGCCCTGAAAAACCATACTTGTTATAAACATAAGAACGATTAGCCTTCGCAAGATTGAGTAGTAAATATGGTACCTTACCAAAGATAATTCCACCCTGCAATGTAATATCGGAATACCCTATCGGTGCAAGTTTAGGCCTGCAATGCAAATCAAAATTCAGTTGAATATACTTATAATCGTTGTTATTCAACTTCGGAAAACCTGAGGTAAAGCCCAATGTGAGAATAGGATATTTGAATCCAAGCTGACGAACATCGAATATTTCACGGAGGAGTTTTTCTTCCTTAGCAAAACGGAATGATGCTGAGATATATGGATTCGAAAGATGGTCTACCCACTCTCCGTTGCAATCAATCATCTGGACATACTCATTCGAAAAGACCTTCATATATCCAGCCTGAAGTGTAGTGCTTATTCCCTTTACAAATTCATGCTCGTACTGGAACTGAAATTTATTTACCATGGACATGCGCTGACCGCCATTCGAAAGTATAGACGAAAGGAAATTATTTCGTCTATAGTCTGCCGCACCAAGTTGCAAAAGATCATGAGAGGCCGTTATGGTCATTTTTCTAAAGAGTGCTCTGTTAAACACATACTCGAGCTCTGCGCCACCCTTCACAGCTTTATCCTTAAATCCATAACCTACATAAGCACCAAGACGTATCTTTTTACTGAAGTCCTTAGTTGTTCTGGCACCCATCTGAAGCTTAACCTTTTCAATATTGTTAAAGCTCATAAGTCTCATGTATGGTCCGAATCCAACATACTTTGTATTATAATAGCCACTCAGCACCGTATTTAGAATGGTGTATACGTTTCTATACAAAGGTGTATTCTGCACCGAATCCACCATCTTGTAGATTTTCTCTTCACGCGAAGTCAAAGCGAAAGGACGTGTTTTTTTCCAGTAGTTTTCATCCCGGCCAAATACAGTTTCATCGTATTTCTGAGGTTCATGACGCGAAAGAGGCTTGTTGATTTGAGCATTTGAATAGAAAACCTCGCGTTTGGCAAGAAACGAAACAAGTTTTGATGAATCACTCTTCAAAAGCGAAACTTCCGCCGTTACAACGTCTTTTTTTCTAAACCAATACAACGAGTCCGATGGCACATTTTCATTCTCAAATTCCAGTTGTTTAATCCAGTTGACATTCACTCCCTTTGGCATGCGTGCACGGACATACTTCAATGCATATGTTGCCGAATCAATGTTGATTTCACCATCTAAAACAGCAGTGGCAGTATTTCTTGGATGGAAACGTATTTTATAAGTCTTTCGTCCTTCAATTTTTGTACTATCAACCAAAAAATATTTGTAGAACATTCTGCCGGATTCCGAAAGAGGACTAGCAAAACGTATATTGAAGAATGTTATAAAGTTCTCATAAAAATTAAAGTCGGTCTGCATCTGTCCTGTATACTCGGCTATATGTTCCGTACGATCAAATCCAGACACACGATTTGCCTTCATATCTTCCCAGTCCGATGGTGGGAACTTGCGGTGATAACGCTCCGTCATTGTTTCAGATATGACAGCCGGAAGATACGGACGACCTGTCAAAGCTGCCGTATCCACATAGTCAAATATAAATCCAAAGTTTTTCTGCAATCGATTTGATTTGAATCTGGGCTTGAAATTTGTAAAGCCAAACTCCAGTTTAGAGTAGATATCACACTTATACGTTCTAAACATGCTAATATCATGCAACCGACGGCGACGATGAAGACTATCCAAAATAGGAAATGCCGGGTTATCTCCAGGTGTGATTTTCACCTCGTCAATTGCAAATGTTTGAGCCTCAAGTATAAAATCCAGGGCATTGTATGCATTTCTGTTAACCTTCTTTGATTGCTCCTTATAGCCAACAATAGAAACGATTAAAGAGTCAACCTCATCCCTCGTTTCCAAATTATAGGAACCATTCTCATCAGAAAGTGTACCTGTTGTTGTGTTTGGAAAATACACACTGGCATAGGATATTGGTTGGCCCGTGGAGGAACGGACCACACCCCTTACACGTGTAGTTTGAGCTATTGCTTGCAGTGTAAGCAATAGAAAAACACAAAATATGTATACCCTTTTCACAACATCACAAAATCGATACAAATATCGTACATATTTACTAATTATCACCATTACTGTGCCATTTGTGCATCATTATCATTTCTATAGCTATTTCGTTTTATTAAAAAATTCTTATCTTTGCGCCACGTGTATCAACCTCTTGTATTGGGCGGGTGATTAAAATTGTTCTTTTGAACAAAGGATTGCATGAAAGTTTTCGGCATGGTAGATCTAACGCAGCGACAATGTTGGGCATCAAATAGCAAAATTTTGCAACAATGAACAAGGATGCATTAATCAAACTTGTAAATGAAAAGATGTGGACCAAGAAAGAGGAAGAAGTTCCTTCATTCAAGGCCGGTGATACAATCACTGTTACATACCGCATCGTAGAAGGAAGCAAGGAACGTCTTCAGAGTTTCCGTGGTGTCGTTATCCAGATTAAGGGAAGCGGCAAAACAAAGATGTTTACAATCCGTAAAATCTCTAACGGCGTAGGCGTTGAACGTATCTTCCCTCTCTACTCTCCACACGTTGATCACATTGAAGTCAACAAACGTGGTGTTGTCCGCAGGGCACGTATCTACTACTTCCGCAATCTTACCGGAAAGAAAGCTCGTATTAAGGAGCGCACTGGTGCCGCAAAGTAGTCCTGTTGCAGGTTTGAAAAAAAATCCTATTGAATATCAATAGGATTTCTTTTTTTTGTATGAGTCTCTAGAAGCAATAACACATGACGTCAGAATTTTGCAATCGCTCACAAAATCCAAAGTTCTTTGGATGAATACCCAATGCGATTACGCTCTTACTTCTGAAGTTTCTTCTTGATTTCAGTAAGCATATCTTGTGTCATCTTCTCCAGATTCCATTCTGGATTCCATCCCCATTCCAAACGCGCTGCCGAATCATCCAAATAATTAGGCCAGCTTCTAGCAATTGATTCCTTTACAGGGTCTATATTATATGAGATGGTAAAATCAGGTATATGCTTTTTAATTTGTTCGGCTATAATAGCTGGAGTAAAGCTCATTGAGGCAATATTGAAGGAATTTCTGTGAATTAGTTTATCAGGATTTGCCTCCATCAAAGCTACAACAGCATGCAACACATCTGGCATATATATCATGTCCATATATACATCTTCAGGAACAGCACAAACATACTTATGAGCCTTTATGGCCTCGTAATATATCTCGACAGCGTAGTCCGTAGTACCTCCACCAGGCAACGTCTTATTAGATATAATACCCGGAAAACGGATTGAACGGGTGTCTAGTCCATATCTTGTATGATAATAATTGCTTAAAAGTTCACCTGTAACCTTACAAATGCCATATACAGTCGTAGGTTGCATTATTGTATCCTGCGGAGTGCCGTCCTTAGGAGAGCTTGGGCCAAAAGCGCCTATAGAGGATGGCGTAAAGAGTGCGCATTGGTGTTGACGTGCAACTTCCAAAGAATTCATCAGCGCACCGATATTAACATTCCAAGCCATCTGCGGATTTCTTTCGCCAACGGCAGAAAGCAATGCGACAAGATTGAATATGGTATCTACATGATGACGTGCAACGATTGAAGCGTAAGAAGCAGCATTGAGCGCATCCAGCACTTCAAATGGACCATCTTCGCCCAAGGCTCTAATATCACGCACATCAGTAGCTACAACATTACTTCCACCATATATAGAACGTAAGTACGGTACAAGTTCAGAACCTATCTGACCTCCAGCACCGACAACAAGTATTCTTTTCATTTATTTCATAATTTGTTTATGTAAAGTTACAGAAAAGTTGCATCCGATATATTTTATAGAAAATATTTTTTACCTTTGCCATGCGATTGATAGAAAAACGCTGTTGTAGCTCAGTGGTAGAGCACTTCCTTGGTAAGGAAGAGGTCACGAGTTCAAGCCTCGTCAACAGCTCTAAAGTAAATGATGGAGAAACTAAGTGCTTCTCCATCATTTTTTCTATGTTGCTTTCTTTTCTATCATTCCACATAAAGAAGAAGTCCCTTTAGATATTCCCCTTCGGGATGGAAAATATTAATAGGATGATCTTCCGGTTGTGTAAATTGTTTGAGAATCTTTATCTGGCGTCCAGATAGTGCAGCCGCTGAAAAGACCGTAGTTCTGAAAAGTTCCTTGGATACAGCCTGCGAGCAAGAGAATGTAAACAAAAGTCCTCCCGGAGCAATCTTTTCAAAAGCGCGCTGGTTTATGCGACGATATCCCTGCAAGGCATTACCTAAAACCTTATGGTGTTTTGCAAAGGCTGGAGGATCCAGAATTATCAAATCGTAATTCGAATCGATGTCACGCAAATAATCCACAGCATCCGCAGCTATCGCTTCATGATTAACATCCTTTCCAAAATTAAGTTCCACATTTCTTTGAGCAAGTGCCACGGCTTTTTCCGATATGTCTACCGAAGTCACGCTACGAGCGCCACCCTTAAGGGCATATACAGAAAAACCACCCGTATAAGAAAAGGTATTCAAAACACGACGTCCATGGGAGTATTGTGCCACAACTTCACGAGCGTATCTTTGATCGAGAAAAAAGCCTGTTTTTTGTCCTTCTTCCCAATTCACATAAAAACTATTGCCGTTCTCCAGAACCGTATATTCATTTTTCGAGGAACCATACAGATAGCTATCCTTCGCTTCAAGATTGGCCTTGAATGGAACAGTCTGTGAACTTTTGTCATATACAGCATCTATACGAGAAGAGCAGACCTGCTTTATAGCCTCCAGAATCATCTGACGATGCATATACATTCCAACCGAATGACACTGTATCACAGCTACCCTATCATATATGTCTATTATAAGGCCCGGCAATCCATCCCCCTCTCCGTGAACAAGTCGAAAACACGTTGTTCGAGAATTATCAACAAGACCCATGGCCTTTCTTAGAAGGAACGCATTCTGAATTCTTCCGATGTAGAACTGCTCATCAATAGGTTCTTTGCGAAAGGAAAGTACACGAACCATAATAGAGCCTATCTGATAGTGACCGCGGGCGATAAACTCATTAGAAGAGGTATACACATCAACAACATCACCCTCTCTAAGAGTCTCTAAGCCATCTATGTGATGTATGGCTCCAGAAAAAATCCAAAGATGTCGCCGTTTCAGGGATTCCTCCTTGCCACGACGCAAATATACGTTAAACGGCATCGTCTATTTATTCTCTTCGTCCGGAAGACGGAATTCTGTAAAGCCGGCCTTCAGAAGAATGTTAAACCATGAAATTGCTTTCTTTATATCCGAAAGGTGAACACGCTGCTCATCGTAAGTAGGAAGAGCCTTCGAGAAGAACTCACGCAACTTCGCTTCACCATCCTTTACAGATACTATTTCCTTTCCTTCTGACACTTCATACATCTTGGTAAAGACCTCTGCCAAAGGCACATCATCCTCAGTCGTATACATCGATATCTCCGTTAGAGCACTGACTCTGGATGTGGATGATGCATTCATCCTATGACCATCCAAAAGTGATTCAACAATAACGCCGTTACGTGAATGTGCAACATATTTAAACAGACCCGGCTGACCAGGTATTGCAAGTATTTCTTTTAGTTCCATATGTAATTTTCAAAATTAATTATTTCAATGAAGCAAGTATATCTGAAAGATATTCCCATAGCTGGGCTACAGTCTTAATTTCCAATCGTTCATCCGGAGAGTGAACGCCACGCATTGTAGGGCCTATCGAAGCCATTTCCAACTCAGGATACATCGTAAGGAAAAGACCACACTCCAAGCCGGCATGTATAGCTCTTACCAAAGGCTCTTTTCCGTAAAGACGGCAATAAGATTCACGCATCACCTTTACAAGCGAAGATGTAGGTATTGGAGTCCATCCAGGATATCCATCCGAGTGTTTTACATCCATTCCGGCCAATTTAAATATGGCTTCAACCTGTGAAGCAATATATTTTTTCGCTCCCTCGACACTTGAACGCTGGGATGTAGCAACGACAATCTTTCCAGGCTCCACAACCTTAACCGATGCAAGGTTCGTAGAAGTTTCAACCAGCCCTTCAATTGCAGCGCTCATGCGAACAACATCATTCTGAACACCTAAAAGTGCCATAAGAAGTGCGGAGGTATTCTTATGAGGAAGAGCACTATCGTGTTTCAAAGTTCTCTCGCACTCGATACTCAAAGAAGGTTCTATGCTCGAAAATACGCTATAAGCCTGCTTCTGTGCTTCTTTTACTATTTCTTTTACAGCATCAACATTTTCCTTTGGAACGGCAATTACTGCATAGCCTTCACGAGGAATTGCATTTCGTAGATTTCCAGCCTGGATATCACACAACTTTATACCCTTCAAAAGTAATTGCCACAAAATGTAGGACAATATCTTAACCGCATTTGCGCGACCCTTGTTGATATCGTCTCCGGAATGTCCACCCTGTAGTTTCGATACTGAAATGCGCAAGAATTCGAAAGTAGCTGGAACCTCTTCCAAAGTATATTCCATAGTAGCTACCGTATCAATACCACCAGCACAACCTATGCAAATTTCCCCTTCATCCTCAGAATCGAGATTTATGAGATATTTTCCATGTATCATATCCTTTCCAAGAGCAAATGCGCCCGTAAGACCCGTCTCCTCATCAACCGTGAAAAGAGCCTCCAGAGGTCCATGCTTCACATCCTGGGAAGTAAGTACTGCCAAAGCAAGCGCAATGCCTATACCATCATCCGCACCAAGAGTCGTTCCTTCGGCTTTTACCCAGCCATCCTCAACTTTGGTACGTATTGCATCCTTTCTAAAATCAAAGTCAATAGCTGAATTCTTTTCACAGACCATATCCATATGAGCCTGTAAAATCACTGCAGGTGCCTCTTCCATACCCTTTGATGCCGGAATGCGCATAACGACATTGCCTATTTCATCACATTTGCATTCAATTGAATGTGATGCAGCAAAATTGATAAGGTACTCGCGAATATGTTCTTCATGTTTTGAAGGACGCGGCACTTTTGTTATCTGATCAAAAATTTTCCAGACATTGCTGGGATTAAGTTCTCCAAGATTCATATCCTAACTTATTTTGTTTGTCCTAAAATACATACTGCTGTCACCGAGACACCCTTTTCCTCTCCTTCGAAACCCATATGTTCCGTTGTAGTAGCCTTTACAGAGACTCTCTCCACTGGAATTTTCATCACTTCGGAAAGCTTTTCACGCATTAAATCTATGTAAGGTCGAAGTTTTGGTCGTTGCATAGATATGGTTGCATCCACATTCGATACTTCATAACCCTTCTCTACGACCATTTCTACAACTCGAGCAAGAAGTATCTTCGAGTCAATACCACGATAGCGTTCATCACTGTCCGGAAAGAATTTTCCTATATCACCAAGGGCCAAAGCTCCAAGCAAAGCATCACATATAGCATGGATAACAACATCGCCATCCGAATGGGCAACACACCCCTTGTCATGCTCAATTTTAATACCACCAAGAAACAGTGGCAGACCAGCCTCGAGTTGGTGTACGTCAAATCCGTGTCCTATTCTAAAGTGCATGTTAAAAATCGAATTCCTGTTTAGGTTCTACAAATGAAGATATTTCCACATGTGCGTCGCGCAAAAAGAAAACAGCCGTATTGTCATCATCTTCGCTATACATACCTCTCAAAGAAGGATATTTGTCAAGCATTGATTTTTTCGCTTCCAGACGAGTGTCCTCTTCAAGCGTTGCTGAGATACGTATCCAGGATGAAGTTCCGTCGTAGGCACAGATTTCCACCTTCGGATGAGCGAGAATCTGTTTTGCCACCTTCTTTGAATATCCAGTCTGTATATAGAGTTTGTCTTCGAAGATATTCACAGTTCCAAATGGTCTTACACGCGGGCTATCTCCATCCAAAGTTGCAAGAAAATAGCATTGGCATCCCATAATAAAATCATAAGCCTTCTGTTGTCCCTCTAGATTTTTTGTGACGTATCCAGATTCCACATTGTTCGTTTTCTTTTCCATAGTGCACATTGTCATTGCAAAGCAAATCAATATTAGCAACAATACTTTTTTCATAATTTTCCTCTTTTATTTCACAGCAACGGCCATAAGATCAAAATAAAGTGTTCCCTCATGGTACTCTTCCACACGATAGTCTGACATTTTTATTGAACTAGTCAGTGCTGTGTTATTTTGAAGCAGTCGCCTACGATTGATTCTGTTCATAATATCATACGGAACACGCAGCATCCACGAAGGCAGACGATGCTCCAAATCCATGGGGTCGAATCGTCTGAAGCGTTCAACGGCCTTGCGATTTTTTTCGTAGTATGCCATCACTTTTTCATTTCCCGTAACACCAAAGATACTTACATTATCAAATCTGCTTTTTAACAGAAGTTTTAGTGTCTCGGCACTATACTCCCTTACGTGCCAGGGATTTCTAGTAAGAGAAGAGTTGGCATTTGGTGTTGTAAGCACGAAACGGCCACCAGGGCGAAGTACACGATAAACTTCATCTACCATCTTCACATCGTCACGGATATGTTCAATAACCTGAAAAGAGACTACTGAATCGAATGATGAATCCGTAAATGAAAGAGGAGGAACCGTCATCTTTCGAAATGAAACATTCTCGCGCGACGAAAGTTGCCGAGGCTCTTTTTTGTCCACCGTAATAAATTCCCTGCAACTGGAGGCTATCACATCCACCCCGTATCCTGTTCCAGTTCCAATCTCGAGTACCATTCCAGGCACGATATGATGGCAGGCCTCATAATAGGCCAAAAGCGAACGCTGAAAGACAAAATTGTCCGAAAGGGTTGTAGATACTCGCTGTGCTGTTTCCATCATCTACTTTTTTATTATGGTGACCGTCTTTCCGTCAGTTGTAACACGGTTGTGGCTTAAAAGCATACCTAAAGAACGTTTGAAAAGTTTCTTTGACATATGTAACAGACGTTGGATATCCTCGGGCGAGGACGCATCCCCAACCTCAAGCACGCCTCCGTTCTGCTGTATAATCTGATAAAGTTGTTCCGAAGAATCCTTTACCTGACCCAAACCGCTACGCTGAAGAGAAAGATCTATTCGGTTGTCTTCCGTTATGCGACTTATATATGCTTCCAAACGATCTCCTACACTGATGTTCTGAAAAATCTGGTTGTGATAAAGCATTCCCCAATGCTTGTTTTCAATTATAGCACGAAATCCCAGTTCACTTCTAGAAGCAACCAGCACTGAGACCTTCTGTCCAGCCTTCAAATCCGAAAGGGATTCATTGTTCACATAAGGCTTTAGTTTTTGCGTTGCAACTGCACGACCCGTACGCTCATCGACGTAAGAGGTAACAAAGACACGCTCTCCAACACGAACCGCTCCCTTCTGGTTCCTGTTTGGAAGAAAGAGATTCTTTCCGCTCATACCCCAATCCAAAAAGGCACCATGTTGATTTTTATCAACGACTTCCAAAAAAGCGACGTTTCCAACCTCAACAAGTGGTTTTTCTGTCGATGCCACAATTCTGTCCTCGGAATCATGATATACGAAAACCTCCAAAGAGTCTCCCTGCTTCCACTGTAGGCTTACAAAGCGGTTTGGAAGAAGGACCTCCTCACCAGAGTCGTCCTTAAGATAGAGTCCATAATCCGATACTCTTGAAACAATGAGAAACTGATTTTCACCAACTCGCATAAAATACTTTTCTTTAGCGCAAATATAACGTTTTCAACTTACAAAGACGGCATTTATCAAGGAAAAGGGAAAGAACCGAACGTAAAAAAGTATACAGACGAACACCACTCCAATATTTTTAGGTAAATTTGCGCGCGATGGAAGATTGGATAGAAATAGAAGGCGCACGAGTTCACAACCTGAAAAATATCAGTTTGCGCATACCCAGGCAAAAGCTTGTTGTAATTACGGGGCTATCGGGCTCCGGTAAGAGTTCGCTTGCCTTTGACACAATTTATGCCGAAGGCCAAAGACGTTATCTTGAGACACTTTCGGCCTACGCCAGACAATATATCGGCAACATGGAACGCCCAGATGTAGATCTTATCAAGGGCTTAAGTCCAGTTGTTGCAATTGAGCAAAAAAGCGTCAACCGAAATCCGCGTTCCACCGTAGGCACCATAACGGAAATCAATGATTACTTACGTGTGCTTTTCTCGCGTGTAAGCCGTGCATATTCACCCATTACCGCAGAAGAGATGGTGCACTACAGCGACCAACAGATTGTAGAGTTGCTGCTAGAGAAATTCGAGGGCCGCAAAATTGCAATTCTTGCAACTATCATAAAAAACAGACGAGGTCATTATCACGACCTTTTCGAGTCTTTGGCAAAAAGAGGATATATCTATGCCCGCATTGATGGAGAACTTCGGGAATTCTCTCAAAGTGAACGTCTTGACAGATATCGTCAACACACAATAGAACTTGTAATCGATAGACTAAAGGCCAAGCATGAAGACCTCCCGAGGATAAAAAAATCTGTAGCGGAAGCCATGAAGCAAGGTCATGGTACAATGCTTGTCTACGATTACGAAGCAGACACCGTAAGATACTTTTCTCAGCACCTGATGTGCCCTACAAGTGGTATCTCTTTTGAAGAACCTGAACCATACTCGTTCTCATTTAATTCTCCTCAAGGAGCATGTCCCAGATGTAATGGATTGGGTATTGAAGCCGTCTTTGACCAAAATAGAATAATACCAAATTCCGAGCTCTCAATTGCCCAAGGAGGCATTGAACCTTTGGGCCCATACCACAAAAATGCTACGTTCTTAACTCTGGAGGCCATAGGACATCGCCATGGATTCTCTCTTTCAACGCCGATTAAAGAGTTAAGTGAAGAACAGTTAGGGATTATTCTCTTCGGTGAAAGCGAAGCAGTCAAAGTTGATATGTCATCCATATCGATATTCGGTGGCGTACAATTAAGACGATGGGAAGGCGTTGCGGACTACATTTCAAATACGCAGAACAAGGAAGAGGCAGACTCTTCGAAGGGAGGTGAAAAATGGAAGGAACAGTTCATCTCCTACAGGACCTGTTCGAAGTGTGGTGGAACAAGATTAAAAGAGGAAGCCCTTCATTTTAAGATAGGCGGTCGAAACATTGCTCAGTTGTGCGATACTTCCATCTCGGAACTTAGCGTATGGTTCTCTCAGGTTGAATCCTTGCTATCCGAGAAAGAGAAAAAAATAGCCTCTGAAATATTAAAAGAGATTCGTGAGCGACTATCATTTCTACAAAATGTCGGCCTTGGATATCTTACGCTCAATCGTTCGGCAAGATCACTCTCCGGAGGTGAAAGCCAGCGTATACGACTTGCTACGCAAATCGGTTCAAAACTACAAAACGTCCTGTACATACTAGATGAACCGAGCATCGGATTGCACCAAAAGGACAATCATCGTCTTATAGAGACGCTCAAGGCACTTCGCGATGGAGGAAATTCGGTTATCGTGGTTGAGCATGATGAAGAAATGATGCTTTGTTCAGACTTTATTGTGGATGTCGGTCCAAAGGCTGGCAAGCGTGGCGGACACATCGTTTCGGCAGGCACTCCTAAAGAATTCTTAAAAGCCGACACACTTACGGCAAGGTATCTAAGTGGCATGGAAAAAATCCCTGTGCCTAAGACAAGAAGAAAGGGAAGCGGTGAATTTATTGAAATTATTGGAGCCCGTGGCAACAATCTGAAAAACATCAATGTTCGCATTCCTTTGGGCACATTCACATGTATTACAGGACTTAGCGGATCGGGGAAAAGTACCCTTATAAATGATACTCTAGTAAAGATTGTTTCAAAGCAGCTCTACCGGGCAATGGACGAGCCATTGCAATATGATTCGATAACAGGGCTTGAACATATAGACAAGATGGTTGTTGTAGACCAGTCACCAATCGGGCGTTCTCCAAGGTCAAATCCGGCTACTTATACCGGTGTTATGAATGACATTAGAAAGTTATTCGAATCTACGCCCGACGCAAAAATTCGTGGTTTTAATGCAGGACGTTTTTCCTTCAACGTGAAGGGAGGACGATGCGAAGAGTGCCATGGTGCTGGCGTTCAGACAATTGAAATGAACTTCTTGCCTGATGTATACGTAAAGTGCAAGGCGTGTGGAGGTAAGCGTTACAACGAACAGACCCTGGAGGTCAGATACAAAGGATGTAATATAAACGATGTGCTGGAGATGACCGTAAACATTGCTGTCGACTTCTTCAAGCCTATACCATCCATTTATCAAAAGCTAAAAGCCGTACAGGATGTTGGACTTGGATACCTTACTCTTGGACAACCATGCACTACCCTATCCGGAGGAGAATGTCAGAGAATCAAGCTATCATCCGAACTTTCGAAGAAAGACACCGGCAAAACACTATATATTCTGGACGAACCTACGACAGGCCTTCATTTCGAAGACATTAAAACACTACTGGGCATTCTCAAAGAGTTGGTCGATAGAGGTAATACAGTAATTGTTGTAGAGCATAACATGGATGTAATAAAGGTTGCGGATCACATCATTGACTTAGGTCCTGAAGGTGGTGCAAAAGGAGGCAGAATCATAGCGGAAGGCACACCCGAACAGGTAGTTCAGTCAACCGAAAGCCTTACATCAGCCTTTCTTAAAAGAGTACTCGAGCGTAACTGACAATTTTCACAAATGAATTCGTGGGTTATACCGAACAAAAATCATAAAGCACATTCACAAGTCAACTTCCCTACGGAACTTGAGTTACTAAGTTACACTCCTAGTTTAAGTAGCAAAAAGTAAAGAGAGGCTAAAACATCTCTCATTTTAGCTAGTGGCATTCTTAAGGGTACGACTAGTGTAAAGTCTTAACTTTAGTCCTCACATGAATAATCTATGACCACTCCATTCTCATCAACCATCCTCCATTGAGTGATATTGCGCTTTTCACTTGAAATAACAACTCCACACTTCGTAACTTTTCGGCCATCCGCCTCATATGGAATGGCGTAACCTTTATCGTCAATCTGCGAAAGAGCATTTTCAACTGTATCGTCTACCTTCAACTCAAGAACGAAAATATCGCTTGAGGTTTTAATGACTACATCCGCTCTTCCTATGTTGCTCTTTACTTCGGTATCCACCTTGGAGTTAAGCACAGAAAAGACCATATATAAAAGAAGCTTGTAGAATGACTCACGTTTTTCTTTTTCTTCCCAATCCTGCTTTGTTATGATATCATACGGAATCTTTGCGATGTAGCAGCGAAGCGCTAAAAGAGCATTGGAAAGATTGCCATTTAATAGTGCATCTGCCATATTGCGTACCAAAGCATTACTATCGATTGTAGAACGCTTTAATATCAACGGCATCAATCCGCTAATCATTCCGGAACGCACCTCAAGGTTTGG
>JAGHTK010000061.1 GCA_018065435.1 Candidatus Alistipes equi | reverse complement strand
AACCGTAATACCATCATAATCCAAGGGCCTAGTAATCGTAAAATGTTTTAGATGCTCCAATAACGATATTGATGTTCCGGACTCGAACCAATAGTGATCAGTTGATTTATCGCTAAGTGCATTCAAAAGACTAAATGGGGCATAGACATCCTTGCTATTTTTAGAGAAGTGATATCCGTCGTAATTCTTTTTGAGTATAGCGTATGCTTCTTCGGTTGTGATATTTAAATTCTGGGCATATTCTTCAACACATGGACGTAGTGTCGTGTCAAGTTATTCTTGCGTAATGCCACAAACACCAGAGTATTCATCCATCATCGAAATCTGCTTTAGATTGTTCAATTCCGAAAAGATGCTTAGTTGCGAGAACTTCGTAACGCCTGTCATAAATACAAAACGTATGTAATCACCCTCGTCCTTAAGCACTTGATAGAACTCTCGTAACATCGAGCGCATTGCTTCAAGTTGCTCCTCGTCATACATAAGACGCATAATAGGAGAATCGTATTCATCGATTAGAATAACAACTTTCTCTTTAGTCTTATTTGCTGCATTACGAATAAGGCTACGAAACCTGGCACCAGGAGTCTTGTACTCTGGATTACTACCATATATACATTCGTATTCATAGATAAAATTCTCCAACTTAGACTGTGCAAGGGGTATTGTGACATTTTTCAGTCCGCTCATAATGAAGTGCAAAACAGGGTATGTCTTCCATTTCTTTTCCAACTCCATCACCTTCAGTCCCTCGAAAAGTTCTTTCTGCCCTTGGAAATATGCCTTAAACGTATTGCAAAGTAAAGACTTACCGAATCTACGAGGACGAGCCAAAAAGACATACTTATACTCGTTGGCCAGTTCGTACATCATATCCGTCTTGTCAACATACACCAATCCTCGTTCCCGTATATCTTGGAACTGGTCTGTATCTACCGGGTATAAGAATTTTTTCGTTCTCATATGTTTCGAATGAAGATTGTTTTACTTGCAACCGCTATTGGTGGTAGTATTGCAATAATACATAATTTTCTGCAATTATCAGTCATTTTCAAGTAGCTTCTATAACAAAGGCTGAAATGTATTGAATAAGCGTGGTAATCAAATGTCTACCTTATAATTGTCGCTTCGCGCTGTTCTAAATCTTCAATCAACAAGAAAACAGACATGGAAATCAATACTGATAATCAACAGATTTTATTTTGCTATATTGATGTTATCGCAATTCGTTACGGAGTTTATTTATTTTGAATATATATGTATTCCCTTTCAGGTTCAACTGTATAAAGGGCAGCGCCTTTTGACGATCCTCCTACGTAAAAACATACATAGTAACGTCCATTGTATGAAAACATACTTTCGGATT
This sequence comes from Candidatus Alistipes equi, assembly GCA_018065435.1. Taxonomy (GTDB): domain Bacteria; phylum Bacteroidota; class Bacteroidia; order Bacteroidales; family Rikenellaceae; genus Alistipes; species Alistipes equi. The sequence continues at coordinate 21,660 of JAGHTK010000061.1, read as the reverse complement.
CCAACGGCTCGTTTACCCGTATGTCCTTTATGTGTTTTCCGTACCAGTCATACGTTACAAGCATATTGTCAACGCCAGTTTTACTCATCGGGAAATAGATGTACGAAGTGTCGCTCCCCATACCTTGTGCCGTATAGCCCGTTTTGTCGGTGCGTGTGTAGGAGCGAAGAACCTTGAACGAAGAGTCTGCCACGTAAAGCGTACTTCCGCCTTGACTTATGGCGTAATTGCGTCTAGGCTCATCGTAAGTAATGGCGCCACTACCTACACTTATTGAAATATCTTTTATAACAGTGAGATCCTCCGGATTCAAAAGCGTGAGTGTCTTCCCTTCACTTTGACCATGAGCAAGCACAATATAATTGTTATTGGTGTCAAATGTCATATCGTTGCAGTGACCTCCGTAGAACTTGGCACTGGTTAAAACAAGGCCTAGGGTAGTCATATCGTATTTTTTTATAACTGCTCCATCATCCGTACCGTTTCTAAGAACGAAGTAGAAGTATCGTCCGTCGCATGCTGCTCCCTGGGCTACATAGCAATCGCCCTCACGTGGGACTGTGAGTATTTTTGCGGACTTTACAGTAAAGTCCAGATTGTTCTTTAGACAGAATTCGAAAGTGAGAGGCGTTGGTGTGTTTACAACCTTTTGAAGGTTCGCAGGAAGAACGCATTAGCCACTAGTGTTGTATTCCTTATTTTCAAGGAAATTGTGCTGGAAGTCCCACAGAGCATGTGAAAGCATCATATCTCCTGTAGCCGTGATTACAATTTTCCCGTTGAGCGTTGCTATTGCATAACCATTCGAGCCTATTTTCGATAGAATAGATGTACTTTCTTTACGATCTGTCTTTCCGACAAGAATTTCTCTATCGGTGGTGGAATCTTTGGCTGGTAATGATGTGAGTGTGGCTCCGGTTGTTCCTTTAATAGCCTTTACAAGTTCCGCCGATACAGCCTGCGTTTCGTTAGCATATGCTATCTTAAAAGAACTTTGTCCGTTCGTTGCAATTGTATAACGCTCCGGATCACTCGAAATGGTAAGGGAACATGATGCTTTTTTGCCACCATCCTCGGTCGTTGCGGTAATGGTGGTGGCCCCTACCGATAGAGCTGTAACAAAGCCGTCTTTAACGGTGGCATATTGCTCATTGCTGGATTTCCAGATTATGTTCTTGTTTGTCGCATCTGCTGGGGCTATGAACGCTCTTATCTGATATACATCCCCCTCTTTTAGCCTTAGTTGTGATACATCAAGTGTAATATCTTCAACGTGAATAACTTTTGCAGAAACACTTACAGAACATTTTGCTGAAAATTTGCCGTCGGGCGTTGAAACTGTAATGAGTGTGGAACCAACTATGTGTGCCGTGACAAGTCCCGTTTCATCCACATCGGCAATTCCACTCTTTGATGATTTCCAGTTAAGATACTTTTCCGTAGCACCTTGAGGAAGAAGCGTTGCTTCAAGTTGAAAACTTTCGCCTATTATCATAGAGAGATGTTGCTGATTCAGTTCAATTCCTGTAACGGGAATGTAACTCTCGTCTGAAGATGAACAAGCATCTAAAAATAAGCAGCAAACAACCCAGAGAAGTACAATGGTTAGGTGTTTTATATTCATTGGAATGGTTATTTTGTTGTTGAAAAGGTTTTAAGATCGTCTAGTTGTGTTGAATATTTTTTTAGGGATTGAATTTTTTGTCGGAACGGAGATATTTCTCAATTAGTTCTATGTTTGGTTCGGCCTTGAAAAGATTAATGTTCTTTCGTAAGATTCTTTCAGGCAAATCCCACCATCTTAACTCTAAAAGACGTTTTATTACATCTTCCGAAAAACGGTATCTAATTATTTTTGCAGGTACACCTCCCACAACGGCATACGCTGGAACATCACGTGTGACTACAGCACCCGCTCCTATGACAGCTCCATCTGAAATTGTGACTCCTCCGATTATTTTTACATCGGTACCAATCCATACATCATTTCCAATTGTTACCGGACGATATGGCATTACGATAGATTCTTTTACCCACGATGAACCTGTATCGTTTCTTTTTTCGGTAAATATCGGTGAAGAAGAAAGTTTGTCTAAGGTATGTGTTCCCATGCCTATTTGACAATTTGGAGCAATGGAACAGAATTTACCTATGGTAGCATGTACAAGTGTAGTTTTGCTTCCTACGTACGAATAGTCTCCAAGAGAGGATACATAGGCTTTAGCTTGGGATTTAAGCCTTGCTTTTTTGCTTATTTTTGAACGACTGTCAATATGGGCGCGAAGAGAAACACCCGGATTAAATAGATTCGACAGAAATCCAATGAAATATTTCATACTCTACTGTGGTTTGCGTTAAAAAACGAAGTTCAAAGCTAAAAGCATTGTTTGAAACTCTACTCAAAGTTATGCAAAACTTTCGGTTTTGCCAATCTGTAGTGCATTAGTAAAACCCGTGAAATTACGTGAAAGAGAACAACGTAAGATCTCTAGTGCTGATGCATTTTTATTGTAAAAATCTTTTTTCTATGTTTGCTACGGCTTGTGGTTGTTTATTTTGTCAGGCTTTAGCAATAGATAAATTCCTATGAGTGTTCCGCACAAAGCACCAATGATTACCGTTGCGTAATTCTTGCCTACGGCATAGAACGAGCGGAGCAGAACGGGTCTTATGGAAAGTATACCACTTTCAACCATGTTGTAGTTTACATTGCAATCCTGCTGATCCAAACCATTTGCATCAACTAAATCCGTAAAGTGTACGCTTTCACAGCCATTCTTCTTTATTATAAGCATCAATAGAAATATTATCAAAGCCCAATGAATTCCAGGAGATAGAATCACCATAATCAAACATGATGCAAGAAAAATCAAATATGTGCCTATTGCTTTACGATTTCCCATTGTTGCAAAGAACTTGTCAAGCGCTGGCATAAACATGTAGTTTAAGGTGATACCTAACAAAATGACCGTGGTAAGCATCTGTGGAGAGAATCCGAAATCGTTGGCATACAAAGGGAAGAGGTACTCCGTATAACCCTCCATCAAAAGAGAAGGAAGTGTTACAAAGAATATAAAACGCACTATTGGTCGTGAACTAAAGAATGAACGTATATCTTTTACAACGGCACGTCCTAGACCAGGAATCTTATGCTTTTTAGGCGACAATGCCAGATTGGATAGAACCAACATAATTGTGGCTAGACAAATTCCAATGTAGTAAAGAATGTATGGTGGTAAATATTCCAAAATGCATCCTCCAGCTAAAATCGCCATAACACTTGCAGCCTGCTGTGATGTTATGCTACTCCAAATAAGACGTGAACGGATGTTGATGTCTTCTGCCTCGAGCGGGATACCTTCCAGTACAGTACGAATCATACCAAAAATGGCAAAACCGAATATGAGACGCGCGATGCAGAAGATTTGGAACTGAGATGTCTTTATGGCAATAACCATCATTGCAAATGCAAGTAGAGCCAATAGCGATCCGATGATTCCTGTACGTTTATTTCCAAGGGCCTTTCGAATCCAGGCAACGAGCATGGTTCCTATGACCGAACCTAAACTGTAGCAGACCAGCACTTCGGCTGTCATTGTGGCCAGTGAATCCATTTCGGATGATATGAAATACTGAACCACAAAAACCTGTATGAACAGGTCCATATCCGTTGAAAACTTGAATACGAAGTTAAAAGTGTTACAAAGCGAAAACTTGGCATCATTTGATTCCATGCGACGCTTGCTTAGATATTGTGAGATGTTTCGCCTTAGATTTGAAAGACGTGACAGAGATATGTACAGAGCAATTAAAATGGATAACAATGCAATGAAAAGCGTGATTGCGTAATTCTTCTGTACTTGTTGCATTGTTGTTGTGGAGTAATAGTTCATAAGCATAAAGCGCTTTTCGCTATTTTCTCCAGGTATAAATCTTACACGGTATTGGAACGTATCCTGTGCACCGCTTATGCTTGAGGATGAATTTTCGATGAAATTCTGAACTTCACTTTGCGTGTAACACAACTTTCCTATCGGAAGGGCCTGTTCACTATCGGAAATAATAAAAGCTCCGTGCTTTTCATCCAAAAGGAACATACGTATAAAGCAGTAGTTGTCTCGACCGAAATATCCGGACTGCTCCATTGTTTTAATGTGGGAGCGGATCATCTGTTCACACTCCGTATCCTTAAGGCATCGCTCTATTCCCATCTGGTCAAGTTTTCGAAGCATCGGGCGGTAGAAATTCTGCGTGATGTGATCCATCTGGTCTATCTGGTATTCCATCCATTCATTTGATAACTCTTTCTGACCAGAGAAGATATGCATGGTATAGAATCCCGTGGTAATCATGATTACGGCTATAATCATGATTATCGTGCGAATAGTCTTTGTGAATCTTATTCTTCGAAGGCTTTGTGCCAAAAAAATGAGTAACAAACAGAGAATAAAGAAAGCAGACATCCAAAACAGGATGTGACCTGTAAGGTAACTTCGACTGAAGCGCAATTGAGAGATTTCTTCTATAATGCCTGTTGCGCGAGCAACTGTATAAATGGAATTGCTTCCGCTTTTGACACAGTACATGCCCAGGATGTTGTCCTCATCATCGCGTCTTTCGACCATGCAATATCTGCGTGATTCCAAACCTAATTGTGAAATGTCATCATAGACAATTCCATATCTGAGACATTCGTTGACCCAAAACTCGGAATGTTCAAGGGTGAGCTCTCGTAGGTTCAAATCAAGCCAGTAGACATGATTGTTTATCGTATAGATAAGGACTCCACTCTCGTGGAAAACGTTCGAAAGAAAGATGACAGGTTCGTTAATCGTTTTTTGAAAACGTTCTACCATTCTCTGCCCCGTATCATCGAACGTGTAGGCATGTATGTTGCGTCCTTCGACACTAAGCAAAGCAAGTTCTCCATTTATAATGGACATAGTCTGAAGTGCACCATTTGTTACATGTTCACCCTGCTCGTATGTCTTATGATAAAGCGAGCGTTCGTATTCTCCTTTCGTATTGAACTGAAGAAGATATTCGTCAAGAATGTAGTCCGAACCGTAACTTTTGTTTACTCCGATGATGTAGATGTGGTCCTGGTCGATGTATGTATCTACAATACGGTCAATATGCACTTCTCCACTCTGTACGCTTATGATGCGTTCCAGATTCAAATTTCCGTCGGTTATAAGAACACGCGCTCCATACTTATCTGCAATGCATGCCCTATTTTTCGTAACACAAATGCCTGTCGGACATTCCGGAACGATTGTTGATGAGAAGGGCGTAAGATGTTGTTTGTTTATACCATTGACAAGTATTGCAAGGGCTAGACAAACAAAAACAACAAGTATGGATTTCTTGTTTAACATCTTCTGCTTCGTTTTGAATATGTGGTTGTGCTTAAAATCGTTTTATGTGAGCCTATCAAAAGAATTTCCCTAAGATAAAAGCCCGATTAGCATAAAGATTCACAATCCGTTATAGATAGATGGCAGAACCGAGACTAATAGTCCCGGTCTGCTTTTTCGACATATATATAAACTACGTTTTTCTATCAAAATACAACGTTTATACGTGACTTAGAATGTCTTCCAGACTCTGGAAATGACTCTTGTAATCATCCAGCGAGCGACGAATAATTTCATATGCCTCATCTTTGCCGAATGTAGCCACTATTTCAACTCGTTTTTTACTTATAGGTTCCCCTTCCTGACTTTCAGGCATATCCTTGTATGTGAGGAAGTAGTGCTTCAGCCTGTTTATCACAGCCTTCGGAACTTCCGAAACGTCGTTGTATCCACTGTAGGTAACATCATGTTTCAATACGGCGATAATCTTGTCATCGGCTTCGTTTCCGTCCAACATTCGAAAACCGCCAATTGGCTTTGCATTGACAATTATATCTCCGTGTGAGATATCCCTTTCGGTAAGAACACATACATCAAGTGGGTCACCGTCTCCGACAATGTCCTTTCGTCCGGATTGTTGCATGCAATAATCAGCAACAGCGTTGCCACAAAAGCTCTGTGGTAAAAATCCGTACAATGCAGGAATTACTGTCGAATATTTTTGAGGACGATCTATTTTGATGTATCCGGTTGTTTTGTCAAGTTCATACTTTACCGTATCGGTAGGTACCATCTCAATAAATGCAGTTACAATTTCAGGTGCATTATCTCCTATTTCGATGCCATGCCATGGGTGAGATTTGTATCTGAGCCCCATCAACCTTGCAATAGGATCGTTTATCTTGTTTCCCATATTTATTTGTAGAAAAGTGATGAAATTTCCTTGTAGTTGTGTACGCGCTCAATTACATCGGCAAATACGCTTGCGCAAGAAAGTACAGTGAACTTGTGCGTATCCTTATCTTCGCGCAAAGGAATGGTATCTGAAACGATAACTTCTTCCAAAGCGCTTTCGTTAATCTTTTCGTAAGCCTGACCCGAAAGAACGGGATGCGTAATTGCTGCGCGCACGGACTTCGCGCCACGCTCCTTGAGCATATTGGCAGCCATGCATATAGTTCCTGCAGTGTCAATCATATCGTCTACAATAACGATATTTCTGTCCTTAACCTCTCCAATGGCTGTCATCGTACCCACTACATTCGGTCTTGCACGCTCCTTATGGGATATTATGACCGGCGTTTCGAGAAGCTTTGAGTAGGTTCCTGCTCTTTTGGCACCTCCCATATCTGGAGCTGCAATTGTCAAATCTTCAATATGAAGTGACTTTATATATGGAACGAAGATGCTTGTAGCGTAGAGTGTATCGACAGGTACGTCAAAGAAGCCTTGAATCTGGTCTGCATGCAAATCCATTGTCATCACACGGTCAACACCGGCAGCAACTAACATATTTGCAATAAGCTTTGAAGTGATAGGCACCCTTGGACGATCTTTGCGGTCCTGTCTGGCCCAACCGAAATATGGAATGACTGCGATGACGCGGTAAGCGGATGCACGCCTGGCGGCATCAATCATCATCAGAAGTTCCATTAAATTGTCCGATGTAGGAAACGTAGACTGAATTATAAAAACAGTGCATCCCCTGATGGACTCGAGATAACGTGGCTGGAATTCGCCGTCGCTGAACTGCAAGCAGTCGCAACTGCCGAGAACCGAGCCGTAAGACTCTACAATCTTCTCTGCAAGATACTTTGATGCTCTTCCGGAGAAGAATTTGATTTTGTGGATAGGCATAAAACTCTTTTTGTGAGCTGACGCTCTGTTAATTAATAAGGTTTTCTATATATGATACAATATCCTCGCGTCCCGTCGACTTCAAACTCGATGAAAGCATCATTGTAGGGAGTTCCTCCCAGGTTTCCAACAATTTTTTTTCAAAGATTTGAACCTGACGACTCTGTTGAGCCGCAGAGATCTTGTCACATTTTGTAAAAATAATCGCAAATGGTACTTGATATTGACCAAGCATCGAAATAAATTCCATATCAATTGGTTGTGGCTCAAGCCTGATGTCCACGAGCACAAAAAGGAAATGTAGTTTTTCACAACGGAATACATAGTCCATTATGATTTTCTGAAACTTTTCCGATGTGCGTTTTGATGCTCGCGCATAACCATATCCCGGCAAATCGACTAAATACCATCTGTCATCTACCAAAAAATGGTTGATGAGCTTCGTTTTTCCCGGAGTGGATGATGTCTTGGCAAGCCCGTTGTGATTCGTAAGCATATTTATCAGTGAGGACTTTCCGACATTACTACGGCCTATGAAGGCTATATCCCGAAGAGAATCCTTGGGAATTTGACTCAGTTTTTCAGATGAGCACTTGAATATGGCCTTTTTAATCATCTATTTCTACTGCGCAATCAATTCTAGAACAACACTGCGGTAATCATTTATTTCTCTAATGGAGTTTACCTGACCTTGCGTTTTGTATCGTTTGGTAAGTTCCCGTATAACGATTCCCTCATCCATAAGGTACTTGCCGCTAACGATCTTTGAGTCAACCTGACACTTCTGCGTTTCTACTTCTGGAGAGACCTCGCGGATTAGATAACGCTTTGCAGGATCAAGTCCTTGCAGTTTGAAAATTCTTTCAGGCATGTCTCTGACGTAGATTGTACGGTAGAAATATGCCACAGCATGGGTGCGTTGTTCGTTTACGTACATCAGCGAAGCGTACGTTCCATTCGTGTCATAAGGTGATGCAATACGATATAGATCGCCCTGCTGGATTACGGGACGTAATCTCTGATAGGAGGCAATTGCACGCTTTGCGTAAGCCTTCTCATCTGCGCTTAAATCCGATGGCACCATTTCCATTCCCAAACGGCACATACTAGCAACGTCAAAACGGAATTTAAGAGGAGTTCTGCGCTGCGTGTACTTATTCGTAGCGGAGCATACGTGAGCCGCCAGAATGTTTGAAGGGTAGAAGTTCAAAGCACCCCATTGAATGTATATTCTATGCAGAGCATCCGTTTGGTCTGAAGTCCATACTTCCTGGAAATAAGGCATATAGCCATAGTTGAGTCGATATCCACCCGACGAGCAAAGTTGCATTGCAAGTGTTGGATATTTGTCTCTTATTCTGCGAAGAATTGAGGCCAGAGACTTGTGATACTCAATTTGCAGGTTCGACTGCAGGGCTTTTGGAAGATAGAGCGACGAAGCGTTGAGTATCGACATGTTATGATCCCACTTGATATATTGGATTCCAGGATAGTCATTCAAAATCCCTAGAACAGTATTAACTACAAAATCTTGAACTTTTGGATTTGTAAGGTCCAAAAGAAGCTGTGTACCTCCACGACCATACGTAGGCGTAAAGGCAGGGTGTCTAAGTACCCAGTCAGGGTGCTTCTCGTAAAGTTCACTCTTCGTATTAACCATTTCAGGCTCTACCCATAGACCAAATTTCAGTCCTTTTTTCGAGGCAACTTCTATAAGTGCGTTGATTCCCTGAGGAAGCTTGTTTTTGGCAACTTTCCAATCACCAAGCGATGTTGAACCGGTGTCTCTTGGATATTTTTCTCCAAACCATCCGTCATCCATTACGAACATCTCACCTCCCAATTCCGCAAAATCTGACATCATACTGTTCATCTTCTGCTGCGAAACGTCCATATGTACACCTTCCCATGAATTTAGAAGAACTTCCCTGAGATGCGTTCCTTCCAAAATTTGGTGGCGACGTGCCCATCTGTGCAAGTTGCGCGATATGGTACCCTTACCATGATTACTATACGTGAGAATCAACTCCGGTGTGCGAAGTGTGTTTTTGGCACTAAGCGTGTAATCTGCTCCTACAGGATAAACTCCTGCGTATATCTGCAAGGGATCGTTCGGTATGCGACTTAGGTTGAATTCAATATGAAAGTTTCCTGTCCAACTTAACGCTCCGCCGATAACGCTACCTTCTGTTTCGGATAGATAACCATCCGTTCCTAACATGAAGGCTCCCTGAGTATGAGCCGATGAAAGACTTCCCTCTTGCGATGAGAGAAGCATCGTTCCATAGGTAAGTTTTTCAACCGTCTCATTGCACTCATCTCCATGGTATCCGTTCAAATGAAGCAAAGCACAGTCTTTGGATTTTACAGGAAGAGATGCGGACATATACTTCTGCAGTGTGATGCTCTTCTTGCGATCGAGGTTTATATACTCTGCCCATAGTTTCATTACGTCGCAATCCTGATAAGCATCGTAGTGAAGACGTATCTGAAGCGGATGAGCGGTGTCTTGAAGCGTAACGATGATAGAGCTAAGCTCTTTGGAGTGAGCCTCCGTAACGTTCGTTACAACGGCATTTACCGCATTGTCTCCATCTTGAAACTTAACCAGGGCGGCATGCGGTTTAGTGCAGTTGGTTCCGTAGACACGAAACGCCTGCGTTTTCATTGTTCTATATGAGGAAAAGACATCGTCAAGGGTGGCTTTCTCTCCGTAGTACCTAAAATACAGATGCCCTCCTTCCTTTGCGTCGAGTACCATCATTGTATTTGGGGTAGAGACATAATATGTTTTTGCTTTTGCGCCTATAAATAACGCAAGCAACATTAAAAGAAGAAGTAGTCGTTTCATGTCTTATGCTTTGAATTCGTTATTCAACGGTTACGGCCTTAGCAAGGTTTCGCGGTTGGTCAACATTGCGTCCCTTGTTTACGGCGATATAGTATGCTAAAAGCTGAAGCGGAATAGCCGTTAGAAGCGGAGTGAGACATTCAGATATCTCTGGAACTTCGATAACAACATCCGCCAAATCGGCTACAATCGTATCACCCTCGGTTACGATTGCAAGTACGCGTCCGTTTCTTGACTTTACCTGCTGTATATTGTTTACAGTCTTATCGTAAACGTTGTCCTTGATAGCTATAACCACAGTAGGCATATCATTATCGATAAGAGCAATGGTTCCATGCTTCATCTCTGCTGCGGGGTATCCTTCAGCGTGAACGTAAGAAATCTCCTTGAGTTTGAGAGCTCCCTCTAGTGCGGAAGGGTAGTTATATCCACGACCTAAATAGAGACAATTGTGTGCATAGGTAAATGTCTTTGCAAGATCCTGTATCTCTTGCGTCTTTTTGAAGATATCCTTAATGAGCGATGGTACACGAATAAGGTCCTTTGCAACCTGCGTTGCCGTCTGTTCGCTTACGGTATCCTTCATTCTTCCCACAAGTAGTGAAAGCATTGCTAGAACTGTAACCTGACCTGTAAAGGCTTTCGTAGAGGCAACTCCTATTTCAGGACCTACATGGATATATGTTCCGGAGTGCGTCGCACGTGGAATTGAAGAACCAATTACGTTGCAGATGCCATAGACAAATGCTCCGTTGCTCTTCGCAAGTTCAATCGCAGCAAGTGTATCGGCCGTTTCACCAGACTGCGATAGTGCTATAAGAATATCTCCAACGCCTATCACTGGATTTGAGTAACGGAATTCCGATGCGTATACTACTTCGGCAGGTATTCTGCAGAAGTCTTCGATAAGACGCTTACCGATAAGAGCTGCGTGCCAGGATGTCCCGCAAGCTGCCAAAATGACACGTCTTGCATTTATGAATTTATCCTTGTTTTCAATTACACCCGAAAGAACAATCTTGCGTCCGTCGGAGGATATACGTCCTGCGATGCAGTCTGCAAGGGATTTGGGCTGTTCGAAAATCTCCTTTTGCATAAAGTGATCATACCCTCCCTTTTCGAGCTGGTCGATTGTCATTTGAAGTTCCGTGATGTTAATCGTACTTTCGTTCTTTGTAGTATCGAAAAGGTGAAGTCCGCTTTCGTTGTGAATTCTTGCAATCTGACCATCCTCAACGTAGACAACCTTGTTTGTGTATTCTATAATTGGAGTAGCATCCGATGCCAGAAAATACTCATTCTCACCAACACCTATAACAAGTGGAGAGGATTGTCTGGCAGCTATGATTTCATTTGGATTTTCCTTGTCGATTATAGCAATGGCGTACGCTCCTACGATTTTTTTTGTAGCTGCAACTACGGCATCAAAAAGCGAACAACCCTTTGTTTGCATTATATAATCAATAAGTTGTACTGCAACTTCAGTATCCGTTTCACTTACGAATGAATATCCATTGTTTAAAAGAGCCTCCTTAAGGACACTGTAGTTTTCAATCGTACCATTATGTACCAGAGCTAATCTTTTGGACTGTGATACATGTGGATGAGCGTTCGTGTCGTTTGGTTCCCCATGCGTTGCCCATCTTGTGTGGGCAATTCCTATATTTCCAGAAAGGTCTTTGTTCGCAGCATAGTGCTCCAAAGCTTCTACCTTCCCCTTGGACTTGTAAATGTTTAACTGTCCGTCATTGGAAATCATTGCAACACCAGAACTATCATAACCGCGGTACTCCAAACGGTGTAGTCCCTGAATCAAAATTTGATAGGCTTCTCTTTTACCTATATAACCTACAATTCCGCACATAGTTTAATAAATTAATTTGTATCAATTTGCAAAGATACTTTTTTGATGCGAAAAATAGAAGATAATGTTATCAAATTGAACAGGTATCTGGCTAATTTCAAAAGACGGGCTGTCAAAATATCTCTGCTTCTTAATTTTTAGAATAAAATTGAGTAATTTTGCAGATACGCGTTTTGGTGTCGAAGGCACTCAAACCCATAAAAAAGCATAAAGATGTCATATATTGAAATTTTATACGTACTAGTTGTTGTTATTGTTGTCTTTCTTTCAATCAAGGCGTCATATTACATTGACATGCTTGAGAAGACAACAAAACTTTCAGGAGCCTTTTTGGGAGGTGTGCTCCTTTCAGCCATTACATCTCTTCCTGAGTTGTTTACTTCGCTAACGGCTGTGGTTTATGTTGATAAACCTGGTCTTTGCATAAGTAATATTCTAGGAAGCGATATCTTCAATTCGATGATTCTTGCCGTGCTTGCAATCATCTTTATTAGAAAGTTCAAAAACGCATCAATTACGGAAGGAAACCTGAAGGTATCTTTTTTTGTAACGATTGTGTTCTTTTTGATATCGGTTAACTGCTTCTATCCCTTCTCACGCTACACTATCCCTATAGTTGGGGTCAATATCCTCACGATATTAATTATTATCGTGTATGCAATGGGCGTGAAGTACCTTGCTTCCGATCCGCAGACGGTAAAGAAGGATGAAGTACAGGCATCCCTTACCGTAAGACAGATAACCGTGCGCTTTATTTTAGTGAGCGTTGGTATTGTTATTTCATCCATTGGTATGACACTGATAGCAGATGAACTTTCTGTGAAATACTCCATGGGCGAGGGACTTGCTGGAGCTATTTTCCTTGGAGTTGCAACATCGCTTCCGGAGGTTACTTCCACGGCGGCTCTCTTTAAGCTTAAGAACTTCAATGCTGCAGTGGGAAACATTGTAGGAAGCAACCTTTTCAACTTTTTGGTTTTGTGCATAGCTGATTTTATATGCCTCTATTCTGAGACGTACGACTATACGGACCAAAATGTAAGAGAAATCGTTCAATACGGACTGCTTTCATGCATGTTCTTGTTCTCGTTACTCTACGTTAAGCGTACTTTCGTAAAGATTCTCTCGGCGGTGGGTGTGATCGTTTCTTATGTATTGTTTCTTTTCTAGACATTTTCATATATGGTCGATATTGCAAAAACAATTTTTTCTCATCTTCAAAGCTCACGTAGTATAGTTATACCTTCACTGGGAGCTTTTATACGCAAGGAGGATGGTAAGGTTATATTCTCGGAACTTGTAAAAAAGCAGGATGGTGTTCTTAGGGAACTTCTTAAGCAACAGGAGGGCATTGATGACCTTACGGCAGACGCTGTTATAGATCGTTTTTGCTATGATATACGTGATAGACTCAGAGAAAACGACACTTGTGTCTTTTCGGGCTATGGCATTCTGAAGCGTCTTGAAGATGGTTCGTTGAAATTTGAGGATAATCACGAAGAGAAAATCGTAGAGGTTCCTCAGGTGAATGTTCCAATTGAAGAGCCTACGAAAAATACGGAAAAGAAAAATGTCCAACTTCAGCAAAAGGAGGATTCAAAGGAGCATATTGTATCCCGTCCCAGAAAGACACGCAAAAAATTTGATATGACGATGGTTGTGGCAGCGATTGTAATAATTCTTGCCCTACTTGCACTTCTTTATGGAATGTATGTATCTTCGCTTAATCCGAAAGATGACGCGGTAAATGATAACATCGAACGAATAGAGGTTGATCCATCTATTGTTAAAGGACATTAGTTTTTTTAAGAAATAATTGGATATGGATATAAAGGAGATAAATCAGGTAGCCAGACAGTTTGGTCTTGTGGGTAGGTCTAGCGCATTTTTTAATGTGATAGATCGTGCTGTAAGGGTTGCTCCGACAGATTTGTCTGTATTCATAGTAGGCGATAGCGGAACAGGAAAGGAGTCTATAGCACGTATTATCCATGCATATTCCAAGCGTAGCGGTCAGAAATACATTGCCGTAAACTGCGGAACGCTTTCGGAAGATATGGCAAATTCTGAGCTATTCGGACACGAAAGGGGCTCTTTTACTGGAGCTGTAGAGACTAGAAAGGGCTATTTTGAGGAAGTTGATGGTGGTACTATCTTTTTGGATGAAATAGGAGACCTATCCCTTTCGTCACAGGTGCGTCTTTTGCGTATTCTGGAAAACGGAGAATTTTTGCGAGTGGGCTCTACGGATGTGCGACATGTCAACGTTCGTGTAATAGCTGCCACAAACAAAAATGTGGAGGAAATGATCAAAAACGGAAAGTTCCGCGATGATTTGTATCAAAGACTCAATCAATTCCCAATAAAAATGCCATCGCTGTCTCAACGTGAGGATGACATTATAGACCTCTTTATCAGTCTTGCAGCTGATTACGCATCGAGAAATCGCATGCCTGGTGTTGAACTTGCACCGGATGCCTACGATTTTTTGCGTCGAGTGCGACTTCGTGGAAATATTCGTGAACTGAAAAACATTGTAGAGCAGATTGTGGCCCTTGAACCAGAACGAAGAGTTACTGCAGAGATACTAAAAGGCTACTTCCCGAATTCGTCATACAACACATCTGTTATAAATTCCAGTGATTTTTTAGGTGGAGAAAAAAGTATAGATCCGAAACTGATATATAGTATTCTTGCAGGTCTTCATGCCGACATACGAAACATTAATTCTAAGTTAGACCTGTTGCTTTCATCAAAAGGACAGACCGTCGATTCATCGTTCGTGTCCAATGATATAAAGATTCTTTCTGCGGGTGAACATCTAGACGAGACGGTTGAAGAAGCGGAGGAAGTACACATATCCTCCACAAAGGAAGAGTCGGAAAAGGATCTTGTTATTGAAACTTTACGACGTTGTAACTTAAACCGCCGTCAGGCAGCCAAGGAACTTAATATGTCCGAGAGAACGCTTTATAGGAAACTCTTAAAATACAATATCGATTTATGAGGAGCGTAGAAAAAATATTCTTGCTTATTATGGTGTGCGCTCTGTGGGGCTGTAAGGTGACGTATTCTCTCTCGGGGGCTTCAATACCAGCAGATGCAAAGACTTTTTCTGTAGCATATTTCCCGAACAACGCTCCAATGGTGGCCCCGATATTAAGTGCTACTTTGACGGATGAACTCACTCAACGATTTGCAACACGTACGAGTTTGTCGCAGGTAGCCGAGGGTGGAGATTTTGCATTCGAGGGTGAAATTGTTGGCTATTCATCCACCACCTCGGCCGTTTCCAGTTCGGAATATGCAGTGCAGAACCGTTTAACTATAACCGTGAAGGTTAAGTTTACGAATATGCTTGATGATAAGATGTCCTTCAATAAATCCTTCTCGGCTTATGCTGATTACGATTCAACAAAGCTTCTGACGGAGGTTGAAGGCGATTTGATTGCTGAAATTGTAGAACAGCTCGTTACGGATATTTTCCAGGCAGCGGCATCAAACTGGTAAGACTATGGAAGAAAGTATGCTTGAAAAATATCCTTGGTGCACTTTCCTTCGAAGCGAGCGGATGGAACAAAGTGAGATTGCACTTTTGACCTTGTACAGAATGACTCCGGTCTACGCAGCCGAAATTCCCTTAGAGAGTGAACAACCTCTGGAGGATGTGAAAGGCGCTTCGAAACATACAGATAACTCCGATATAGAAAAATTCCTTAATCTAGACTCTTATCGCATCGTTGCGGATGATTCTCAACAGTTGGATTCTAATGTTGTTACTGAGTTTCAAATTGAGGATGAAGAGGACGATATTGTGACGGAGGAACTGGCAGAAATTTACCTTAATCAAGGTGATAAAGAGCGTGCCAAAGAAATATATCGTAAATTAAGTTTGCGAGATAAGGAAAATTTTGCTTATTTTGCCGAGCAAATTGAAAAACTAGGTGATTAATTAAAAACTAAGAATATGTTATACACACTTTGTATCGTGTTGATTCTGATTGCTTCTGTTCTTGTTGTTCTTGCTATTTTGGTACAGAGCCCAAAGAGCGGTATGGCAGCTAATTTTGGTGCCTCAAATCAGGTAATGGGTGTTCGCCAGACTGCAGATTTTCTTGAAAAATTCACATGGGGAATGGCTATTGCAATATTAGTGTTGAGTCTTATTGCAACATTGGCTGTTGATTCCACTCATCTTTCGAACAGTCAGAGTGCGGCTGCAAAAGATGCAACTGCTATTATGGAAGATCTTGCTCCTCAGACTCAAATGGTCCCTCAAGCGGTAGAAGCACAGAGTGAAGAAACTCCAGCACAAGCTCAGACTCCGGCTCCGGCAGACGTTCCAGCTGAGAAGTAATTTGTGCATAGCAAAACGATATGTCCGGATTCTTATCGAGTCCGGACTTTTTTGCTTTTAAATTCTCGTCAAACGAAAAAGTTGATATTTCTGCTTATTCTTCGAACGAGGAAGAATTGTTATTCCTTTTGATGATATATTTTCTTTCGTTTTTGAATTGTTGTAAAAAAGAACTTAGTCGAGAAAATTTTTCCTTGGTGTGGTGTAGTGAGTTATGCTGTAAAGGTCGTATTATTAGCATTTTTGCATAATATATTCTATTTTGAAAATATATGCCATAAATTATTGCTAAGGCGGGAATTTTTTATACCTTTGACTCGCCTAATCAATATTAAAACTATGAAAGGTACTGTAAAATGGTTTGATAATGCCAAAGGATATGGCTTTATCATTTATGACGACAGCAAGGATATCTTCGTACACTTCTCTGGTATTATCAAAGAAGGTTTCAAAACTCTGAAGGAAGGTCAGTCTGTTGAGTTTGAAATTGGCGAAGGCTCGAAGGGTCCGCAGGCCGTTAATGTTAAGGTGATTGAATAATATTTTGACATTACTTTATGGCTCACTTGACAAGTGAGCCTATTTTTTTTATCTTTGCGCCGTCTTAAACGGGAACGGGATGTAGCGTAGTCCGGTTATCGCGCCACCTTCGGGAGGTGGAGGTCGCTCGTTCGAATCGAGTCATCCCGACTTTTTTTTGTAGCCCACCATGTTTGGTGGGTCTCGTTTTTTGAGTGTTGTATCCAACGAAAGGTTGGTATTGCACATCATCAAATCAACGATGCCTTTGATTCTACCGTAGATATGTAGTGCGATGTCGTAGAGGTTCTGACCTGCGATAACTCTATACTTACCCATTGTTATCCTCTTTCTCTGTGGTTTCTAATAGCAGTTTTCCCGTCTCGGAGTCCATATATGCGTTTTGGATAATCATCTTGTCGGATATAAACTCTTCTTGCAACTTGGCTGCAAGACCATTGTTCTCCAAACTGGAGTGCAAGAAGTCAATAAGACCTACACCTGTTGTCGGGTGCTGATAGACATTGCCTGCCGAGGCTTTCAATAGAAATATTTCATTCTGGGCTTTCGCTACACCGATATCAAAATCGGTCTCCTCGCCCGAGAAGATAACAAGATAACTGTCACGCATAATGAGGTTGAAGATGCCATCTTCGTTGAGCGAGAAGAACGATGCAAGGGTGACAGCGGAGTTCCCCGAAGTCGATTCCACCATGACCGAGAACCAGATTAAATCAGATACCTGTTACGCAGGAACTCCGTGCCACCCGAACCAAATCGTTCAACTAAAATTATGGAAACAAGGCGCCTATTTGGTGTGTAAGGCAAAACAATAAGGATGCCCTTGCTGTCGCTGTAAGACTGTATAAAGCCTGTGGAAACGATAATCTCTCCGTAATGGTAGTAGTAGTTGTTGTCCGCACCCTCTACGCTATCGAGTAGACGACACTCGTAGAAGGTCTTACCGGCAATATTACCGGAAGTCTCCACCTCGCCATCCATTGTTATATCTTGTCTTGCCATAAACTCTTTTGGAAAGAGCAGCGGAGTTTTGTATTAAAGGTTTGATATGGTAATAAAATTGTTACAGAAAATTAGCACGCGAAGATAAAATTTCATATACTTGTATTGCGTAAAAATAATCATTCAACTGCGTAAAATGTAAAACTATGTATAAAAGAGCTGAATATCAAAAGATTAAATCAAGGATTGAAGAGAATAGAAAGTTTATTCAGGTTGTAATGGGTGCTCGTCAGATCGGTAAATCCACGGTTGTTAAGCAAGTGCTCAAAGACTTATCATTGCCTTTTCAATTCTACTCTGCGGATAATGTCCCTGCTATCAATACTGCATGGATTTCTAACTGTTGGGCTGCAACTCGTAGCATAAAAGAGAATAATGGTTGGGAGAGTGTGGTTCTTGTAATTGACGAGATACAGAAAATTGCTAATTGGAGTGAGGTTGTAAAGAAAGAATGGGATGATGACACATTCCAAGACCGGAACATTAAGGTATTACTCCTTGGTAGTAGCCGTGTTTTACTTGAAAAGGGTTTATCCGAATCTCTGGCAGGACGATTCGAAGAGATTCGCATGAGCCATTGGAGCTATAAGGAGATGAAGGAATGCTTCGGCTTTACAGTTGATCAATATCTGTTCTACGGAGGTTATCCAGGAGCTGCAACACTAATTGGCGATAGCGATCGCTTTGAGCAATATATCCAATCTGCAATTATTGATGCGACTATCAACAAAGATATCCTTATGCATACTCCTATTAGCAAGCCTGCACTTTTGAAGCAGACCTTTGAACTTGGAGCGGCATACTCGGGAAACATACTATCATTAAATAAAATGTTAGGCTCTTTGCAAGATGCTGGTAACACATCTACATTGGCTGGATATATTAACCTGCTTAATGAGAGTGGATTGCTTAGTGGATTGCAGAAATATAGCGTAGATATGTCCCGCCGAAGAGCCAGCATTCCAAAGTTTCAAGTATATAACAATGCATTGAAGATGGTTTATAGCCCTCTCACCTTTGAACAGGCTCTTCTTGACCGTAAAGCGTGGGGTCATATTTTTGAATCAGGTATCGGTGCTTACCTCGTAAGTCAGGCGTTTATTCATCGTTTTGATGTATACTATTGGAGAGAGCGCAATGATGAGGTTGATTTTATACTTCAGAAGAAAAAGTCACTCGTAGCAATTGAGGTAAAAAGCAATGCTGAGATAAATACTAATGGGTTAGATAAATTCAGGCAGATGTTTAATCCTAAGGCATCGTTTGTCGTTGGAGATGGTGGTATAGGAGTGGAAGAGTTATTATCAATGGATATCAATAAGTTATTTTGGCAATAGATACCATATGAAGATAATACTTACAGGAGCAACGGGATTTGTTGGTGAGGGTATATTGCTCGCGTGCCTTGATAGACCGGAGATCGAGAAGGTACTGAGCGTAAGCCGTCGCCCGTGTGAGATATCGCACCCTAGGCTCGAAGAGTATACCGTAGAGGACTTTATGACTCTGCCCATAGATGATTCAAAGTTGCAGGGCTGGTAGCCCGCTTCTTCTGCGCCGGCAAGAGCAACATCGGTATGTCGAAAGAGGATTACTACCACCTCTCGTACGAGATTACGATGCACTTTGCTGCGTCTATTGGTCCGAAGCGCGAGTTTGTCTTTATCTATGTCAGCGGCGCAGGAACAAGTGAAACATCGCTTCATGTGAATTTTGAGGCTTCATAACAGCATATTTACCCCTCCAACGGCTATACCGGCTACGATTCTTCATCAAACGGTAAAATTTGGCCTCTTAAAACACTTTTTCAAAAAGTCTGGTAGGAAAATCATGCGTATGTCCTAGGAATTCTCCGCTTTTGAGTTGCATGTGTGCGAGTTATACGAAATTTCATTACATTTGCGGAAAATGGTCGATGTTATGCCTATAATTTCTGAATTTTTCGGGATTTTTATCTATTTAAGATTTCCATGCAAAGTACGGAGATCAGGAAGTTACAATAGACATCGTGAACGGAATTATTCGTGGCGAAATGTCTGAAAGGGCATTGCGCCTTGTTCTTGAATGGCTTTCAATTCATCGTGATGAAATAATGGAAGCATGGCATAAGGCTGCAAATGGAGAACAGCCTGGCAAAATCGAACCTCTTAAATAAAAGTACACACTATGTTGAAGGTTATACAAGCAAACTACGTGAAGGACTATCAGATAAAGGTTGTCTTCAATGATGGGGCCTGCCGCGTCTTTGACTTCAGTTCTATTATCTCCAAGTATCCCGTATTCAAGGAACTAGGCGATCTATCCAAGTTCCGTAATTACGTCCTTACCGACACCTTGGAGTGGAATGATGGCGAGATTGACATCGCTCCTGAATATTTGTACGAAAACGGTATGATTGCCACCTGTTAAGTAGACAGTAAAATCAAATCACAAGTAGTTGAATCTCTCATAAATCATAAGGTTCGATTTCCGAATCGTTTGGTCTACAAAGGCGGATAATTCTACGGAGTTCTCCGCTTTTGTGTTGTAGACGGTTCTGTATTTTTTTTGATATTGAGCGGAATGCGGCGAAGGCCTGATGCTCGCTGACGATTCTATGTGCACTAGTCAAAGATGGCTTTTGCGCAAATTGGCTATAGATACATATGTGTACGCAGCAAAATCGTAGGCCATACGCATGATTTTGACGTTGTAAATTGAAAATTAAATAGATGCTCTTAAATAAAGTGCTTTTCGTGGCCGATTTTGGCTCTATTTTTTGCAATGCTCAGTATTTGTAATCTCTGTATTATGTTGCGCTAAATTATAAGGTTTGTATGGTAAACTACCCAAAAGGTTGCTCAAGTATAAGAGCAAAGGCATTTATGTCAAAAAGGTAAAAGAAGGTTATGCACTGTACCGTGGACACTCAGAACGTGTAGGGGGAAGAGCTATCCGGTATTTAGGTGCGATGAATATCTTAGGTATTGCAACAGAAGAGAAAGGATTAATTACACCAACGTCACCAGTTCGTCCTGGCGTAAAGGTTTTGCGTCTTGGTCTGTACGCTGTCAGTTGGCCCATATGCCAGAAGTTACTTCGCTATTATTGCCAACAAAAGATGGCTTGGGAATTGATGTATGCGCATGCGCTATTGCGCGTGGAGTGGTTGGATACGCCTGATGGATATAGACGTAAATTTCCCGCAAACGGGTAAAGATTATTGAAATATTCTCCTATTTCCTAGTGGTCTTTGTTTCCCATTTGACTTAGGAATGTACACTCGCCTTACGGGTGAAGGTTTGTATCGCTTTTCCTGTAGGGATGTGATAATCTCTTCCCAATGGGTAGGGGCAAATACAGGTCAAGTTCTTCAGTCGTCATTTTATCAATGCCGGCTGCACCATGATTTCCCTTGACCTCCAGGCTTCCCGAAGATTCTCTTCTTTTACAATCTCTTCAATTAATTTCACTTGCTGCTCATCTTTCTGCTTGTAAATATACATGTGACATTCCCAGTAACTTCCAGCCCAGTAGGATTACGATTCCTACTCGTTGGCTTTATCTCCTTTCGGATTACGCATGCATTGCTTACAGCGATTTGCACTATATATACATTAGCCCCTTTAGTGATGGTGGGTCACCTACTATGGACTTAGGCTGACTCCCACCCATAAGCTTTTTTCGCACGTATTTCTACGCTGGGTGGGCCTCTCGGGGTAAGGTACTAACCTGCTGAGCACAACCTCCCCGTTTACTGCTTTGGAGTTACGTTTACCATTCGGACTTCGACTTGCTTTGCAGTCTTATCCATTTCCATTTAGCCTTGTACCAAGTTTCTGTTCGTAGGCTC
>JAGHTK010000156.1 GCA_018065435.1 Candidatus Alistipes equi | reverse complement strand
GGAAATTCTCGACATATCGCATCCCATTCGTCAATAATAAAGTAGAAACGCTCGCCTGTTTGATTGAATATAGCTTGAAGGCATTCCATTAAATCGGCATTATCTTCAAATTCAACACATGGAAAATTCTTTTTTACCTCCTTAGTCATCGTTTCATTGATGCTTCTAGTTATGTGCCCATAAAAC
Organism: Candidatus Alistipes equi; assembly: GCA_018065435.1. Taxonomy (GTDB): domain Bacteria; phylum Bacteroidota; class Bacteroidia; order Bacteroidales; family Rikenellaceae; genus Alistipes; species Alistipes equi. The sequence goes on along the minus strand of JAGHTK010000156.1, from coordinate 39,428 downwards.
TTGGGCTTAGAGGTAAATGCAGTAACATCAAGATATAATACATTGTATTTGTTAAGGTGTCCCTCGAAAGACGGATCCTTTTCGATTGCCAATCCTTTGAACAATTCTCGAGAATCGCAAGACTTGTCATAGTAAGCACATAGCATTTTTGCCATGATGGACTTTCCAAATCTACGGCAGCGAGTTGTACATATAAATCTATTTTCAGTCTTTAGAGAAGCATTAACTACCGCAATAAAAGAAGACTTATCAACATATCTACTATTGAGAATTTCTTCGAAAGCAAGATTTCCCTTATTTATGTATGTGCCCATGTCGTTGTAGGTTTTTTGGAGGTTGTTTGCTGATTGAAACTTTGATATCTACAAATGTACTTTTTTTTTGTGATTTCCATCCATAAAAAGTTTTGTCGTGGAATGCAAAGTACGCTAAAAGTTGTCTAATTTGTTAAAAATAATACAGTTGACCTTAACTAAGATTGCCCCTACTTTAGAGGCTCCATACACATCCATTTTATGAATATTTTGATTAGCCTTTTTTTACTATGGGTAATTGTATAACTTTGTCAAAAGTTTTTTGGATGCTACTTGGAAGAGTCATCCTTACTGGACATCCTTAAATTTTAGCGTTATGAAACGAATTTTCTTTTTATTCTTTGTCTTTTCCATTTTGTGCATTTTGCCTTCCAAGGCTTCTTCTAAGCAGGAGAAAGTTGCTACCTTGCGTGTGATGAGTTACAATATCCGCCATACGGGCGAAAAGCGTGATGTCGAAGAGCGAGCTTGGGAAAACAGGCGTTTTGCCACAATTGAAATGTTTAAAAGGGAAAAACCCGATATTGTAGGCATGCAAGAAGTAAAGGAGGATCAGAAAAGCTACCTTATAGAGAATTTGCCGGATTATGTTCCTGTTCAAATGCTCGACAATACAAAGTTTGTGATGTACCGCAAGGATGTCTTTGAATTTGTTCGTTTCGGTAATTTCTGGCTCTCGCCAACTCCGAATGTACCTTCCAAGGGATGGGGCTCGATTTCAATTCGTGCAACCTTGTGGGTTGAATTAAAAATCCGTTCTACGGGACGCCATATCTTCCTCTTTGATACACATCTTGATGTGAAGAGCGCTCTTGCAAGAGACAACGGAGCACGCATGTGTGTAGAACGTATGCGCAAAATCGCAAAAAAGAAAGGTGTACAATTTCTTGTGGGAGATATGAACACTTCAAAACAGGAGGTGATGGATATCTTCACTAGTTGGTTACAGGACTCTCGTGAAGTGGCTCCTTCGACTAATCACCTTCCAACGTTCAACGGTTGGGGATATGCAAAACACCCTGAAATGATAGACTATATTTTCTATCGCAATGCTACACCAACTGAGTTTCGTCTTCTTGACGGAAAAGACTACGGTCGGGAATACATTTCAGATCACTATCCTGTAATGTGTACATTTACCGTTAGATAGGTATTCACATATGAAAAAACTTACAATACTTATTCTTCTGCTTTTATCCTCTTTATCGCTACGTGCTGAGATATACGCTAAGCTAAATCTTATGTACGCAGCGGTTGGTATTATAAATCCACAACTGGAATTTCAGACAACCGACAATACAACTTTCTCGGTTGATATTACCTACTCTCCATGGCGTAGAATCGGTGGAAAAGGATACCATATGAATTTTGGTATCTTACAGACGGAAATGCGTTACTATTTTAAGGGCGCAAATAAAGGCTGGTATGTAAGTGGTAATGTTGGAGTGCAGTGCTTCGATATGAATAAACCAAGACTTTTCAAGGGCGGATTTATTTCGTTTAAGGATACCTATAGTAAGGGTTTCGGCTTTATGACAGGAATCGGTGTGGGATGGGAAAAACAGTTCCGCGAGCGTTGGGTTGTCGATATATTCGTGGCCTTTGACTATCTTCTTTCGTGGTATAATGGATATAAGATGAACGGAGAAATTATTATGAATCCTATGGGCCATGAACATTATAAGTATCCTGATCCGTTTAATGCTTCGTCCGAGTTCATGCCTTCAAAGATTGGAGTTTCTATAGGCTATAGAATTTTCTCACCAAAAAATCGAGCTTTGAAAAAGGGTTTGAACGTGGATAATTAAAGATCTCAAGTTTCGCTTACGTAAAAAAGGTGGCGTTATTCCCACCTGCGAAGCGCTTTAGCAAGTGTCCTAATAACTATAGGGAGCTATCGCCCGGGAAGAATACATAGGCACTTATGTGAGCTTGTCCCCGATCATGGCTCTTCGGACCCGGGCTAAAAGAAGCGAAAGCGACGGTGCTGCAATTTAAAACACCAATCAACATTGGCAAGCGTCACACAACTGGGTTGTTCGTGACCATACTTACAATGCAAACACGAACTTTTTTTGCTGCGAGGACTTTGTTGGATAGGTCCACGTATTTGATTTCCGAGGAGAAGCGGATATGAGTGGTGGTGATGTTTGAGATTTTGATGGTGTCCACCTGATGTGCGCTTGCGGACAGGGCTTCGGGACAGTAGATTCCTGCAAGGCCGTCGGAACTGCCGTGGGGCTTTATTTTTTGCCCGAAAAATACTTCGATATTTGCCCGAAAAACTTTCCAATAAATGACGGTTTTTGTATATTTGCGAAAATTTGAGTCCTATGTCAGACTATAAACCACGCATAGCAGATGCACTTTTGAAGAGGAAACTCGCCGGAAAGGGTGCTGTATTGATTCAAGGCCCCAAATGGTGCGGCAAAACAACTACGGCTGAACAAATAGCAGCAAGCTTCATATACATGGATGCTCCTGACCAACTCAAGGAAGTCAAGATAAAGGCAGATATCAATCCCCAAGAACTTCTTGCCGGTGCTACGCCCAGACTTCTTGACGAATGGCAGACAGTCCCTCAATTATGGGATACGATCAGATATGAAGCCGACCATAGAAAAGGCTTTGGGCATTTCATCCTGACAGGGTCATCGGTTCCGCTTCAGCAGGAAGACGAAGAAGTTATCAAGCATACCGGGACCGGTCGTTTCGGACGTTTGAATATGCGGCCGATGTCTCTTTTTGAATCGGGAGAATCAACGGGAGAAGTCAGTTTGGCTCAATTGTTCGATGAGCCTTCAGCCATACTTGGGCACAGCAATATCAATCTGTCCGAACTTGCTTTCCTTACCTGCCGCGGAGGTTGGCCCAGTGCCGTGGAAATGGATCGGGAGATTGCTCTTGACCAGGCGTATGACTATTGCGAAGCCGTAAGAGAGAAGGATATGTCTAGAGTGGACGGAATTAAGCGCAATCCGGAGAAGGTCGGACTGCTAATGCGCTCATATGCAAGGAATCTGGCGACTCAGGCCTCCCTTGAAACAATTGCCGCCGATATGCAGGCAAACGAATCGAAGAAGATGGATACAGACACCGTTTCCTCATATATCAGCGCACTTACAAAACTGTTTGTTGTAGAGGAATCAAAGGCATGAAATCCGAATTTGAGGTCTAAGACAGCCATACGTACATCAAATACCAGATATTATACTGACCCGTCAATAGGTACTGCAAGTTTGTCTATCGGACCGAAGGATTTAGAGAACGACCTCAATACTTTCGGGTTTTTCTTCGAAACACTTGCCATTCGGGACTTGAGAACCTATGCTGACGCATTGATAGGCGAAGTCGCCCATTACAGGGATGCGGACAAGCTGGAATGTGACGCTGTCGTACATCTTCGTGACGGCCGATACGGGTTGATAGAAATCAAACTTGGAGGCAATGTCCTTATTAAGGAAGGGGTGGAAAGCCTTATAGCCTTGAAGAATAAACTGGATACGACAAAGATGAAGAAACCCTCATTCCTTATGGTACTTACAGGTGTGGGCAGCATTGCATACAGACGCCCAGAGGATGGTATTTATGTCGTTCCAATAGGTTGCTTGAAACCCTAACCAGACTTAACCTGCTGCCAATATTCTTTCTCCTATTTACGAAGAAAACAGAACCTATGGAATCGTTCATTGTTAGCCTAAAGTTAGCCTGCTTTTTCCAAAGCATACAGTATCCGGCAAATTTATCAAGGCACATGATCTTTAAGGAAGAATTCATTATTCATTTCCGTAAACCATGCTAAAAAATAGGATAAAAAATAGGCGAACTTTTTAAGATTATCTTTTTAATTTTCAATTCGTAACGTCAAAATCATGCGTATGTCCTAGTCGATGTGCCAACTAGACCGTTGCCGATTTTCACCTTGCCGAGAGCCGAATCATTGGACGTGAGACTCAGACGGTGTTTGATTTCGATGTCGGGACCTTGTCCCGGATCATCCCCGGACGCGCCCCCGGAGTCGCTACTTCCGGGGGTGTCCGGAGCAGGGTCTCAGTCTTCTTCAGCCTCGAAGTGTGCTACGGCAAGCATCTCGCCCGATTTCTCGATATCTGTTTGTCTTTTTGTTGAGTTGACCGAAGATTTCCAATTTTTTCACTTCCTTTTTTGAAATTTTCATTTGTCCAATTTCAATACTATTTGCTTTAGGAACTTCTTTTACTTTAGAAGTGGATTTTAGGGAATGTGTATTCATTGCAGGCAATCGTTCAAAAAAATATCTGACTATACATCAAAGCCAATGTTTTGGTATTTGTAAATTAGATCTACCGGGGCGTAGAACTTATTTTGCAATGTGTTTTAAGGCATTATGCTTCTTTGTGTCGTCAAAAGTGGATTCGTCTTCTGAAAGTTGCTCTTTTATGATGTTCTTCGTTTGATACTTTTCTCTTATTTCATTTATTACCCTGACTTGATTTTGGTACATTTTCTGAATGTCATCCATATCATTTTGCTTTGAAAGAATGAAATGTGCTTTTGCGACCATCTTTTCACATTCCTGAAGCCTTGAAAGAAGAGTAGTGATGTTTTTCATGCGCTCAACCATAGGGATTGGGGCCAAACGCATGGTCTCCATTCGAACGGATTGGAAGATGGAAATCATTACATCCCCAACAGCTTCTCTACTTTTTTTAAGTGCAACCACAACTTCGCTTTTCTGCATCGAAAGAAGTAGCTGTCGAAGGGAACACTGATTTTTAATTGACCCTTTCGTTGAAGAATCCTCTTGTGCAAGGATATTGTCCGCAAAGGAATAGAGTAAATTCCGCTTTTTATACGCACTTCCAAAGAGTTCGATGGCCTTACTTTCGATTGCCCCTAAAAAGGAAGATAGTGAAGGAAGTAAACTAAAGAGAGAAATGCTTTCATGCTGGATGTGATCAACAAGAATAATGTCCTCTAACTTTCCATTTTGCTTCTTTAAGACTGTATCAATTCCAGCCTCTGACCAATGAAACATACAATTAAGTGGATTCTGAAAAAGTTCCATACAGTCCCTATGCGTAAATGTTCGAAGAATGCCCAAAGGCATAAATTCCTTTTGACACTCTTTTTCGATGTGCGGACGCATTAAAGAGCAACGAAGACTTGATGCGCTGACACTGATGGTATGTTTATTTACAAGTTTTGTCAAACGGTAAGCCATTCCGTAGTCATGCTTTATCTTTTCGTTTGTTTTATCAACAAGACGCAAGGCAATTCCATAAAGACGTAGTGCTGCATCGAATGTCGATATGTCCTGGAAAATGTAGTTAGAGGCTACGCCTCCTGCCAGATGTCGTACCTGAATGGATAAGGGACCTAGCATACTATCAGCGCGATACATCAATGACGGAGGAAGAGAAATATCGGGAAGTGATGTAGGCTTTTCGCCACCTTGCTCTAACCATCTCATCCAAGCATTCTCACTTGAACGATAGCGTAAATCGTACTTTACACCAGGCTTTATGGGGACCATTATATGCATGTGAAGTTGATAGGAGTCAAGATGCATGATTGCAACGAACGGCTCGTTGGAAAATCCCATTTTGCGAAGAACTTCTTCGACACCGCTTCTATACTCTGCAAGGGTTACGGCATGTGGTGATTGTATTACAACAATGATATGTGCTAAAACGTCCCTTGTCTTTTTTGCAACCTCGCTTTTATTGATACCATATTCCTTGGCAAAACTTAAAAATGTGTACTCTATGGCTGAGATTCTGTGTGAGTCGTTGCTTGCAACAATACCTCTTTGATGTAGAAAAAATGCAACACGTTCGTGGACCTTTTTTCTGTGATAGAGAATGGTTGTGTGAAAGTCCTTTTTAAGATAAGTGCGTATTATCATTTGACAATGCGTTTATTTGTTTTGTTTCTCCTTATTCTTTTCTGGAATAAAAGTGATGTCCTTTCCCATGTTTTCAATGTCGGAACGTAGGTAGTAATTTGTTTTGCCGATGCGCTTGGTACGAAGTCCATGTTCCATGCGATAGTAGTAGAGGTATTTTCTTGAGATGTTGTAGCGACTTAGAACTTTGTACGTTGGAATGTACTCCATATCATCCCAACGGGATTTCGTATGTTCGTTCTTATCGAACGCTTCGAGAATTTCTTGAAGGATGTGTATAAGTTCACGAAGTTGTTCTCTTTGCTTTTCATGATGTTTCAAAAGAGAGAGAATGTTATCTTTCATCTCACGGAATTCACCCTTAAACTGCATGAATTCATTACGAATGATTGTGAGCTCATCATAGCTGTTTTCCATTGTTTTTGTGCCATTTGTTTTGCCAAAATTGAGCGATAAATCGTAGAAAGACAATTTATTAGAAGATAAAATGGGTTTACTAAACCATAAGTAAAACAACTTTTTTATTTTGTGCGCAAGAGTTGCTCTATGAGCTCTTTTTATGGGTAGTACTAATCCGTAACTAAACCTGTTTTACGTACGAATTTTGGTCTTTATCAAAAATGCGTTATGAACTAATCTATTATTCTTTGCCATGAAAAAGAGAAATCATGGTTGAAATGTTATCCAGGTTCTTATTGTACGTTGTATCGTTGGGAGCTACAAGATTTGTATGGGATTACTTCTCAACTAAAATTTTGTGGACATGAAAGGAGACAAATCGCCTATTGGGATGAAAGGCAGGGGTGAATTGGAACAATGAAACCTTAGTGTTACAAAAGAAAAACCGATTCGCAAGTACGTCTGCAAATCGGGTAAATTCTTTAACTCTTTATCCTCTTAAACAAGATTGTGCTTGAATGTAGGTAGGGTAGATGTTGTATCTCAAGCACAGAAAAACTTTCTTTGAAAACGTGGTACAAGAAATGATAATCCGTTTTATTAGCCTTTAGTTGCCTAAATCTACATAGATATCATCTGGAACATCGAGATCCAGAAATTGATGATTGGACTAAGGTTGGTAGGTACTAACTATTATCTTCTTTTGTAGATTTTAGATAACTTATTATGGTACCTCTTGAAACGTCAAGTCTTTTAGCGATTTCAGTTTTTGAGATGCCGTCGGCAATCATCTTATCTATAAGTTCGGTTTTGCCGTAAAGAACGTTCTTTTCAGGAATCTTTTTCCGACCTACAGGACGACCGAATTGTTTGCCCTGATGGGCGGCTTTTTGCAGACCCTCCATGCTTCGTTCACTACGGATTTGTTTATCTATGTTTTCTACGAGTTCCAATGATTTAAGAATGTCCTTGCTGATGGTCCCTGTATCAAGACAGAATACCTCTGCACCTTTACAATAGATAGTCTGCAGAACGTTCATTAGCATCTTTATGCTTCTGCCGAGGCGCGTGAGATGTGTCGCAATGACTATGTCTCCAATGTGAACAGGACGCAGCAGTTTTTCTATCTGCGGCTTTGATACTCTTTCAGAGAAGTTTTCAGTGATAATGTTATATTCCACAGCCTCCTTTTTGCACCATGACTCCAGCGCATCACGTTCCTTCTGAAATGCGTTGGTGTCGGGTTGGTATGAAAGGTAGAGGTGGTGCATTTGTTATTTTTGTGCAATACACGAGTCATTCGCGTGTGCGTAAAGTATTGTTTTTGTTGTCATTTCCGCTTCAGTGGGTTAAAAGGTCAGGCCACTGGCCTGACCTTTAGAGAGATTCTTTACACAAGACCATTGGGGTGTGTAAAAAGTCTGTTTTATTCGTAGCGATATATCTGAGGCAATAACATACTAGCATTTGTAGCACTTGTATAAGTTGTAAAACGTGTAGAATTAACATTATGAAGGAAGCGTCCATAAGCATCTTTTCCATTTTGGATGGTTGCATTACCATTTGAAATAGATATACTCCAAGTTGTTGTTTCACTATCCCATGCAACTTTCTTTACTGCAGTTGAACCAAGCTTTTTTCCAGAACTATTTGTAAGAGTCCATGCATCTGATGAACCTCCTATTGTCAATTCAACTGTGCCAGTTCCAAGAGACGTAATGGTATTTTTATCAGTACTAAAAGTCGAAGCAACCTCACCCATATAATCTGAAGTAATATCAGTAGCTGATTTTCCTTTATCTCTTGATGCAATGACAATCTTATCACCTGCTTTTAGTGTCGATGCATCTGTAACGAGTTTCCATGTCGGATTAGATTTTGTGAATTCGTATAAGTCACTGGCTTCCGAATCACCATAAACAGTACCATTGCCTATTGCTTTTAATTGAGCTGTATGAGAGCCTGCACTCAATGTTGATAGAGCGAATGGAGATGAAGCATTTTTCCAGCCACTATTATCAATGTTGATTTGGTATGTAGGTATATATTCAACAAGTGCTGTTCCGTTTACATCAGTTGTAACAGCGTTCCAGGTGAGTTTTTTGGTGCTATCGTCGTATGCCAGGCCTGTAGGCGTAGCAAGGGCAATGGTGGTAACTGTAGACGATGCATCTTGATGCAGATATACATCGTATGAAGCGGGAGATACGCCGGCGGTACTAGAAGATACTCTGAGAACAAAATTACGTGCTGCGCCAGTATTAGCATCAATCTTCACGCTAATGCTTCCGGAACTTGTGCCACCCTCAGTGAATTCGATAACGTCATCACCAGACACCTTGGCTACAGTCCAAACTACATCTGTTCCAACTATAACACTGATAGGTTCACCATTATACTCGCCTTCTCCTATCAATATAGGTTCTGCTGCGTTATTTGAAGGTGTAACTGTGAATTCCGGACGAGTCTTAACGGTGATGTTCTGAGTCGTTGATTTTTCGCCATATGTTATTTCTATAGAGTTGTTTGAAGTCTGTAATTCAGCGTCGAGAGTTGGATTAAAAGTAAACTTGCTTTCATTCCCTGCATATGCGATATCCTTCGTTGAAGCATCATCATAAGTAGCAGTAATCACAAGACCTGCAGGGTTGAATTTTTCACCTACAAAATATGTCGTTTGGGTAGGAGCAGTCTTTATCGCAATACTTTCAACTGCCTTAATAGGTTCATATGCATATGAAATGTAATATGCCTTTACACCTTTGGAAATACCTGTGACAGTAACAGTTAACACCTTGCCAATGGTGCCTTTTTTGTTTTCATCTATATTGACAGTGACGTCCGTGCTTGCGAGACTACCTGAGCCAACTTCAGTTTCTCCAACTTTTAACTCAACCGTACCTGCAGTTCCAGAGAACCCTCCGAATTTTGCAGAGAAATCAGTAATCTGAACATTGTCAGGTAAGGTGGTCGTAAAGGTGATGCTGGATGCAGGATTATTACTTGAACCTATTTGACTATAATTGGCATTCTGCCCAAAATAGGTGGTGCCGCTAGTGGTTATCATCCACTCATTAAAATTGCTATCTGTTCCCGTTACAGAAGTGTCATCGATAGCACAATCCCCATCTCCATTACCAAAGTTTATTATACCATCACCACCTTGAGGCTGATCGCTGTGAGCAGCCTGCTTAATCGTTATTGATTTAGATTCAACATCAGCTGTTGTTGAACTGATTGTTATGACACCTTGACGCTCTTGAACAACTGTGTTCGCTGAAACTGTAAGAACAAGAACACCCTCAGAAATTGATATGTTTGAAATCCATTCGTCGTTGCTTGTCGCCGAAAGTCCTTCGCAATATTTTGCCTTGACAGTAATCTGAGAATCCTTCGTCGTTCCATCAGCGGCATAATTTAATTCTTCTGCTGAAACTTCAATTCTAGGAGTTCTGTCAATTACAAGTTTACTAGCAGGATACAACGTTACGGCTGTTTGACCGCTTGTATAGCAACTGAACATCAATTGATTTGATGCAGAATTGAATTTCAATTGATTACTGTTGCTTGATTTTGCAGTAATTGAATATTCTTCATCCACATATGTAATTAACCAATAATATGTATCATCTTTAGTTTCAGGGTTATAAGCTTTTAAATAATTTTGGTTTTTACCTCCACTATTGTCTCCTGCTGCATAAAGATAATTACCTTTATGGTCCTTAATTGTATAGTACCCCTTATAGTCGCCTTCTGTTACACGTGTAAATGTATATACACATTCTTCAGGTTCGTGAGTAGAGGATGCATTAAAAACGAAATTACCATCTTCATTCAAAGTGTAGGTTTCTGACTTGATGTTATTTCCGGACTCGTATGCAAGCATTATATAATTAGTGCTTACATTGACAGCTGTAATCACGTATTCACCATCTTCGATTGCAGAATTTTCGTCGCGTGTCATTCCAGAAATACCTAAAGTGGTAAGTCCACCCTCAGCAAATTCTAGATTGTTCTCAGTTGACGCAATAGCTGTGATTTCCTTGGTGTAAGTCGCTGCATCTGTGGTAACCACAACCTTCAGCGGCTTGTCTTTGGAAACAGTCCATGTTCCACTGAGGACTCTAAACCATACTGATATATTTGTTGTTTCATCAACGACCTGATTAAGGTTTAGAGTTATAGATGTTTTATGTCCGGTTGTTTCTGTAACCTCACCACTTGTAAGATCGACGACTCCAAAACCGGAAATTCCCTTAGGGGCTGTAATTTCAACTTTGTTTACCGTCTCGTCTTTAGAAATACCCTTCAATGTCATTTTGACGGTTGTACCAAATCTCTTAAACTGATAAGGGATAGTTGCTCCTTCGGCTATTCTGGTATTACCATTGTCGTGAGGTACTCCTACAAGAACGTCGGCATCGGGAGCAAGGTTGGTTCCATTGAGGTTTTGAACCTGAGGAATTTCGACGCGGTATTTTCCGTCGGATTTTGAAGCACAACTTGAAGGATAAATTGCAGTATATTTATAAGTATGCTCACCCGTGGGTGTTTCACCATAAATAGAAGTTTGGAACTCTGCCGTTACGCCACCATCTTTGATATCGGCCTGTAAAGACTCATTATAACGAATATCCGTATCTCCATTATCGATGAGTTCATAGACCATCAATTTTTCTGTTTCAACATTCTGCCAATACACATGAACGGTATTTCCTTCTTCCGAAACATACGTCTTAGTATTTGACGAATCGTTATTTAAATCTTTGTCGCCTCCGATTATGGTAATATTAATTCCATTTTCTTCAATTGCTGTCTGTACTTCATTTGTACATGAAGTGATTGTAGCAAATGAAAGGATAGCAATGGTGAGAATTGATATAAGCTTTTTCATATGCGTACCCTCCATTAAAGATCACCATAGTTGTTAATATATTCACTGGATTCACCCAAATTCCAACTAGGATCGGCAGAATTCTCGCTCAGTGGACTTTGACATAGCACACTCCGTGATTTTACTTGTGCTAATTTGATAGTTGGGGACGTATACGTCTCCATTGTTTTAAGATTGTTTTTTAACATAGCTATAGTATTTTATGTGTTTTTCACAAACAAAAAAAGCCGCACCATTTTCGAGTGCAGCTAATGAGGGATTATTCCCGTATGTTGTTGATTGAAAGTTACATTTTACCCCCCCCCAGATGGTGTTTTTACCTATCGTATGGATAGGTGTTAAAGAGAAAATGTAACTTAAAAAGGCCATAATTTTATTAGTGTCCTAACTTAAATAGGGACGAGATTAAATTAATCAAATAACCTCAAAAAGAGGGAATAATCGAATTTTTGGTATAATTGAAATTAGTCTTTTCGAGGTGAACTTTATATGAAGACTTATCTGTATGCAAGGTACTTTGTAATTCATTCTAACAAGGACTCTTTTAGATGTAAACCATTTCAAGTGTGCTTGAAGTGAATGGCTCTGTATAATTATTCAAATTTCGGTTTAGTCCATATTATGGTATTATACCAATTGGAATTTTACAAAATTCTTGTAATGGTGTTTGTGTCTATCATAATTTTTTCGATAAGTCAATGCGTATGAATTAAATCAAAGTGTGGAATGAACTTTATTATAACAACATACAACTTGTATTGTAAAGCTTAAAATTCAAGTCCGTTGGCTTAAAAACACATTTCAAGACTATATTTCAATCATTTCAAAGAACGATTAACCCACTATAATGGGGTGGTAGTAATCTATTTTCGCAAAATTAATTAAAACCTAAATTTATGCAAATTATACTTGAAGATAAATAATAACATTTTAGCAACATGAATGACATTGCTGGTGATTCGTGTAGAGTGTTTGATTCTATCTGAGAGCGCCTGGATTTATGTAAAAGTACGAGTGTGGGAAGTTCCTTTCTTTACACATCTTCTTTAGTTGCTGATAAGATTTTAAGTATTAGGCATATCCTTATAGAGAACAAGTGCTGCTATGATGGAGTATTTTATGGTACCAATTTTTTCATCCTATCGCACTACGATGGCTTACTTATTAGTTCTTGTAAAGATGTTGGAATCAATCTGAGGACTTGAATGGATGCCATCATGGCTGTTGTGATTACACTTTATCTTAATGTTACAAGCCGGAGGCTTACGTTACATTTGGTCTCAATGGTACATGATGCACTATCTTGACGATTTGAGATTTTTATACCCTTTTAGAGAATTTTTTGTTAAAGATAATGTTATATACCATAGCCTCTATTTTGTACCAAGACTTTATCCATTGCATTCTTTGCAGAATATGATTGTATTGGGTTGGTATGAAAGGTAGAGGTGGTGCATAATGCAAGTCACTCGCGGTGCGCAAAGTATTGCTTTTGAATCAAAAGGTCAGGCTTAGACCTGACCTTTTAATGGACTTAATACACCAGTCTGCAGAAATAAGTGATAGGAATTAATTATTGCTTTTTATAAAGATATATTGCATATTGTCCACAATTTTTATAGAAGCGGAACATTTCGCCAGTAGTGCCATTGGTTTTATTGTAACGAAGAACAGCGCCAGCTGCTTCTCCACCGAGTTTGATTTTAATGTCAGAACTTGAAGTAAATTCAATGGTGATCGGATATTTTGCCGCTGTAGCTTTCGTTGCAGTACTAGTCATACCATTCTTATTGCTTGTTTGATAGAAGTAGGGGGTCGTTTGACTGTGACTCTTTATAACATAGCCTTTTGATAAATCCGTGTCATTAATTGCCTCTATCGTTACATAGTGAGTATCACCCCAACTTTCTGAAACTGTCTTCTTATCACTAGACAAATTATTGGCGGGAGCAACATGTGACTGCGTTTTTCCAACGCCATTAGTGCCACCTGCAAGTGAGCCGTCCATGAAGACATCATCTGAGTATGCTATTAGGTAATCACCACGCCAGTCTGTTAATGAAGATTCAACCAATTTATAATCGTGGCTGACTCCGGTTAACTGTGATACGCTAATCTCAATAGATTCCGTACTGCCAATGCTGATGGTAATCGAACCTGTGCGTGCTTCGCCAGTGTTAGCGGCAACTGTATAGGTAATGGAACCTAAAGTTGTTGAAGAAGCCGCAGTTACTATTTCGCCATCAGGAGTAATGGTCAAATCTCCTACTTCTGCATTTTCAAGAGAGTAAACTTCGCTTTCTGTTACACCTGTTACTCCCGCAGCAGGAACGTCAGAGATGTCCTTGAGTTTTGTAAGAACAGGATCAGGTGCGGCGCCTTTACCGAGTTGTGAAATGGTAATGGTCTTAGTTTCGCCGTTGAGCGTAACCTTAATCTCGCCATTTCGGCCTTCATTAGCGGCGTTTTCGGAAACACTGTAAACAATTTTTCCGCCGTCAGCGACAACGACAACCTTTGTTACGACCGTTCCGTCGCAGGTCCAAGAAAGGTCTTTATCCTCGGCATAATTCAATTCATATGTAATATCTTCAAAGTCTCCGCCTTCAGCTGCGACATTGACAACTTCAGTCGTGCTAAGGGTAATTGTAGGATCACCAAGAGTGATTTTACCAGTTGTCGCTGTTGCAGATGTATATGTATCTGTTCCATCCACGGCCTTTACAGTAATAGTATAATCTCCTGCGGAAAGTTCGTTGAATGTGTGGGTCTGAACACCAGGATTTATATTTTGCTTTTGTTCCCCACAAGAAACCTCATATACTGTTGCATTTGCAACATCGGTCCAAGTAATGGTAATGGACTTTGTGAAATGATTTACGGTAGGAGTTCCAAGAACAGGTGTAGCAAGTTTTTCTTTACAAGTAGATTTGTCTACATAGAGATATATAGGTGATTGCCCAGAAGAATAGCAGGCGAACAAAGGTGTTTGATTTGTATTACACCTCATCAATTTTTCATTTGCGCTTATTGTCGCACAATTTTGCTCATCTATGTCAATTGTCCATGCCAAGACATTTTCTTGAGAACGAAGGTAGTTTCCTCCTGTTGCAGGATATAAATATTCCCCCTTATTAACGCTACTAGCGGTATTATCTTTAATGGCCCAACCTTCTGTTTTTTCTTCAAGTTGGAATGTATAAGCCTCAGTACTAGTAGGCAAGGATATAACATTGTCAACAGGAACAGAAACCACTGTGGATTTTCTATTGTTGCTATTCTGTTCTGACATGGCATAATACATATCATCCTTGATTCCAACAAAAATATAAGATGCACCATCGCAGATGTCGCTATTAGAAGTAACGAGTGTGTAAGGTGTTCCGTTACTCTTCGCTTCCCTATGTGTTTCGCTGAATTGGAATCCGAACTTGGTCAAACCTCCGTCGGCAAAAATATAATCATTGGGAAGATTGACGGTTTTGGAATAATAAGCCTTATCAGTCTCAACATTAATTGAAACTTCGCTACCGCTTGTCCAAGTGCCATCAAGGCAACGAAAATAAAATTTATCGTTTCCCGTTGCTGTAATATTGCAGTTGAGAGTGATTTCATTAGTGCCTCCGTAGTAAGCTTTTTCATCTTCAGGAACCACTCCTGTTATTAAATCAATTTTACAGCGTCCTGCAATTTTTTTGCCCTCAGGAGCCGTAACCTTTACGGAAGATATGGTTTCACCTGCCGTTATCCCTTTTAAGGTTAAAGCCACAACTGTTCCCGGTCGCTTGAATTGAACTTCAAGGTTGGTTGTTGTGGAAATGCGGCTATTCATATTGATTGGTTTACCGATGAGAATATCTGCATTGCTCGCAAAATTGCCATCTTCCGAAAGCGTCTGACTTGCAGGAATTTCGAAATAATAAAAGCCAGTTCCTTCATTTACACCAGTTGCAGGATATATAGCAGTATAGCAAAATGTATTTCCTGTAGGAACAACTCCTGTAGGAGTATACAAACTGATATTGAACTTTGCTTGCTTATCATTATCGGAAAGGATAATATCACCTTTTTGATTATGGTGATATTTATACTCGCCATCAATAGATTCATAAACAATAATCTTGTCCGTTGATAACCATTTAACGTAAGGGTTCTCGTCATCGACAAAAGCCGTCTTCGTTACATCTGCAACAGGCTCAACATAATCAGCAGTAACTGTAAATACACCTTGATTTTCAATGGTATTTATATCATTTGTTCCCTTCTGACAAGAAACAAGCATTGCTACTAAAGTTGTAGCTAATGTTAAAAAAAAGTAAAACTTCTTCATACGCCTATTCAATTAAAGAAGATCTTCAGAATAATCATTGGTATTTTCACCACTAAATATGCCACCAGCAGCTCCATTATCTCCATACGGACTAGCGGCTTGTAAATAATGTGCCTTAGGGCTAAGATTAATGATTTCGCATGACGGAGAGATATACATCCCCGTCATAATAGGATTGTTTTTTAACATAGTTATATGATTTTGAAATAATTTGTCGTTGGATATCAAAAATGCACACTTCGCCTCTCTCCTTTTAAGGTGATGGTTTATTGCTGTAAGTAAGTGCATATCGAACTTGATTCTTGGTGAAAAATTTACGGACCCAAAAGTAACAATTTTTAGTACATGTACAAATAAAACGTACGTATATTTTGTTAACATCTTATGCGCTATCTTTTGCGGTAAGTAGTCTTTGCTTTTAGTTGCTTTGAATTTCTCTTAAATCAAATCATTTAAGACACTAAACCTCTTTTAGATAATTGCGTATATTTCTAATTTGTTAGGTGCTTAATCTACTGGTAATCTTTTTGATAATTAGCAATTTAGCTATAACACATTGAAATGATTCAACGGTTCTTCTTTTTCGAAATAGTACCAACTTTGAAAATTTCCTATAGCGCAGTCCAATCTTGTTACAGAAGATGTAGTGGACACAAATGTTAAACAGATGGCATAGTCCATTTTGTTACCATCCCTTCAATCTCTTTAAGGATAAACGATATTCTGGTCCAAGAAGTAATACCAGATAACTTTATGTTTTGTTGATTGCATTAGAGTATAGATTTTTTGGATGCACCAAACATACGTTGTACTTGGTCTTTGTGTGATGTAATGAAATCCGGCAGTAGAGTTGTCTCCACCGCCGGAAAAATTTCACTTCTTCTCTTTCTCTGTTTTGTCAAACTGTTCTTTAATCTGAAGAATCTTTTCGACAATGGTCATTGATAAAGAAGACTTCTGCTTTCTCATTTTTGCCTTATTCAAAAGCTGGTAGGCACTCCTTTCGTTTACAGGAAGCACAATCGACAGAACTTTCAGAAATTCCAGAAAACTAAGTTTTTCTCCTTTTTCGGTCTTTACAAAAATTCCCAGACTGTGCATGCCCCATAGTAGGGTCGTAAGATCCGTTCTGGTGTATCCGCTACTTAATTCAAGCCTGATGGGAGGCTCAATCTGTGCTTCATCTTTAGGGTAGTCTCCTTCTTTTTCCATTATGCTTATGGCCGATAATTTTATCATGAGGGAAATTTTTTCCTTCAAGGAGAACCTTTTCATTACGTCATTTTGACAAAGCACACGCTCTATTACCTTTTCAAGTGCCTCAATAATCTTTTCGTGAGAAAATTCACTACCTGGCAATATTTTTTCGATTTCGTGCATAAGAAGTTCCATGCACTTTTCAATTGTTCCTTCCTTAAGGCTTTGAATAAATTCATCCGGGATGGAATGCCCTTCAAATTTTGTATTGTATATCATAGATTTATTGTTTTGTTGCAGACACATTGTTGTCTGCGTAATAAAAAACATAGGGCTGCCTGTAGGTTGCAACCCTATACTTTTCTTTTGGGACATACTACGCCTGTTCTGGGTTAAGAAAAGTTAAGCCATGGGCACCTTTTCCTGGGAGGCGGACGAATGAAAAAAACGAGATTATCCTTATGCTGAATTTCCACATAGGCCTATCATTAATGTCGTTTTATACGGGTATTTTATTGCACTTTATTTATAACTTTCTAACCTGCAGAAAAGGTTCACTTTATGGCTTTCTCTGCTTTTACGCGATGCTTTTTTCAAGTGCCTTATATATCCTCCTTTAGCCTTCCTTCATTAAAAGACTGGGATTCTTTCTATAAACAACAAACATTACAAAATCCATCGAAAAAATCTATCGTACTTTTTCGGGCAAAAATGGTGTAAGTTATTAAAACATCCGCTAACGATTCTTCCCATATTAGCTAATCAAATCCCACAATAAAACGGTACACTACTTGTTTTGATGTATCCCTTCAATTCTCATGATGGGCCTTCCCGTAGTGTCATCCTCCATTTGAAGTGTAACTTCCATATCAATGCTGTATCCAAAAATTGTTGGTGTAATAAGAAATGGCCTGGTTCTTCTGCCTTTAAGCAAACTCTCCATTTCACCCATCTTTGAAAGTCTTTCGGACGATATGCCAATTGCCTGTAATTCGTCCCAGTTGATTTCATCTTCGGTGTAGGTACGTAATCTCTCTATTCGTATCTCTTCCATAATTCGATTGATATTAGATTTTCATGCCGCCTTTTTTAAGCGGTTCCTCAATTTTTTCTGTCTCTTGCTTCTCGACCTTCTTTCTGGGCTCGATTTTTCCAATCATATGTACTGCTTCGTTAAAGTTCATTTCGGGATCGTTTTCAAAAAACAGAATCCTATCTGGAAATTTATCATCACGCCTTACATACAAATTCTCTTTTTCACCTCCACCAGTGCGAAGTCCCTCCAAAAAGACACATCCTCCTTCTTCCAGTAAATCTTTCTCCTCTTTTTTAAGTCTGACTCCCAGAATTACATTTGGAAGAGGAACCTTTTCTTCAAGTGATTCGTAAAGAATGCGACCATTTTCAGCAATAGAGACATTTGCCGAAAAACGCTCCCCATGCATATCCTGCATATCACGCAAGAAGACCTTGTCACCCTTTAGAAGAATCGCCTGTTCTTCCTGGGAAAGAATCACTCCTCCAATGCTTTTGGGAATTGGACGCGATTGTGCTTTACCTTCCGTAGTTTTCTTTTTGGAATCAACTTCCTTCTTTTCTTCCACCGGATTTTCTTGTTTGACATTTTCCGATTCACTCTTTTTTGGATTTTGCTGAAAATACTCAAGATGAGTACCATCTTCGGATTTTTTAACCCATGCCGAAAAACGAGCTCCCTTATGCGAGAGCATATCCTTTATGTAGATAGGCTCGCCCGAAAGAAGTTTATCACGTTCACCATCATCAAGCGTTACTCCAAGGACCTTTCGAAAACTTTCCCTCTGGGTTAAAAATCGCATTTCAAGACCCCGTCTTAAAGCACTTACCATCGCTTCACAATCTACCTTTTCGCCTGTTCGGGTTCTCACTCCTTGAAGATGAATGCTTTTTCCTTCACGAAGGTTATTTTTCATTTCATCCGTTAGCCTGACACCTCCAATTTCATCCGGCAATCGTAAACTTTTGCAATCAAAGACCATAAGTTCATTTGTGTCTCGATCAAAGGAAAGAAAGCCTTCTTCGCTTTCACCATCGCGCATTCGAAACGAGGCCACATGACCAAGATGACCCGTAGAAAGCAGTTGCTCTTTGTCACTTTTTGTAAACTCGTATCCAAGAAAACTTTTCATTTCGGGCATTTGCCTCATGCCACTTACCCTTAAAAGAACCTCTCCCGTGGAGCTACGCCTTAATTGAAGCTTTGCCTCTGCCGACAGTGTGAAATTCTCTCCCTTGATTCTGATTGGTACCATCTTCTGCGTTCGTCTTCCTTCTAAAAGGTCATCCTTAACACCACGCTCCGTAAGAAGCCTTTCGTTAAGTCCAAGACGTGAAAACGCCTCCATTTGAAGCGTCGCTTCATCGAAGCGTCTCGCTCTTTCATTTCTTTGTTGTTCCATAATGCTGTTTTGTTATTGTTTGTTTTAATTGCCATAATCAACGGGAACGTTACCAGGCGTGGAAGAGTTATTCCCTGTGCTTTTATCATATCCCCAGTTTTTTGATTTCGATGAAATAAGACGAAGAGTTGATAAATCGTCCGTTTCTCGAATGCGAAGAAGTTCATCCGCTATAATGCGCTTTACATCCTCTTTGATTTGAAAGAAGTTATCTAAAATTGTGCGCTGCATGTTATCCTCGCCCGTTGTCGAAAGAAAATCATACGTTACAGGAAGCTCTATAGGGTCTTCTTTCTCTTTTTGATTAACAAGAATCTTTGCATGAAATACTTTCCGTTCGATAGGCTGATTGAAACTATCGGCTACCTCTCCCACGAATTCTCCAGGCGACAGGGCTGCAATTTTCGATGGAGGAATCATTTGCTCCAACTGCTCGGAAAACTGTGATGATGTACCAGAATCGGAGTAACTTACACTTCGCCTTTGCTGCATGGTGCGTCCAAAACGCTCGGAAAGATCCCTGGCGGATGCTCCCACAACCTGACCTGAAAAGACATTTCCAATGGTATTGCATATAACCGTTGCTTCCCTTTCGCCATAGTCTCGTTTTAGTTGTGAGAAGTCCTGAATTCCCAAACACACAGCCACAAGATTGCTTCTTGCCGTTGCTATAAGATTATCAAGACCTCGAAAGTAGATTGTTGGAAGCTCATCGATTACAATACAACTTTTCAGACGCTTCTTTTTGTTCATAATGCGTACAATGCGGGAATTGATAAGCCCAAGGGCTGCGGAGTTTATATTCTGTCTGTCGGGATTGTTTCCCATACAAAGAATCTTCGGTTCCGTTGGTGAATTCAAGTCCAGAGTAAAGTCCGATGCGGACATTACCCAGTATAGCGTAGGTGAGATAATTCTCGATAGAGGAATCTTTGCCGAGGCAATCTGTCCTTGCAACTGCTCCTGCGCTCCTCCCTTCCAGGCATCGATAAAGGCAGACATGTAACTTTCAAGCTCGGGATACGATGTAAGAATTTCAAAAAGATCCTTGTAGGGACTATTCAGAAGCTCTATTGCGTGTGGAAATGTGCAGTACTTCCCCTTTTCGTATATTCTTAAAAACCATATAACGGCCGTAAGAAGAACAATCGGGGACTCTACGAAGAACTCTCCCTGCTTTTTTATCCACGAGCGGTTCAGATTAAGCATTATCGTGTAGGCCGATTCGTAGGCATCTGAAATGTCGTCCAAAAAGCGGGCATCGAGTGGATTGCATCGACTCGAATGGCGTAAATCATCAAAACTCACAACCAAAAAGCGTGCTTTCGATGGGTATCGCTTCTGATTTTTCAGAAAGTGTCTGTAGGCAACTTCTGTTAAATCACTGTACTTAAAGTCGTAGATGTAGGCTGCGAATCCCTTTTCGATACATTGGCGGATATACTGCTCGATTATGGCGAAACTTTTTCCCGATCCGGGGGTTCCAAGAACCATCGTTGCGCGAAAAATATTCACAAGATTTATCCATCCATTGTGAATACGCCCGTTAAATCTGTACTGAGTTCTGTAGTTTATTGAGTATTCATTGCATAAAAGTCGCTCTTCCTGTAAAAAACTCTCTTCGGGTGAGTTACTTCCTCTTTTTTCCAGATAATCTTCAAGCTTTGCTTTCACCCTTTCCAGCCCAAAAAGAATTCCTAGAAACGACATAACCATAACTCCTACATAGATTCCCTCCCTTATGGTAGCACTTCGTATAAATGAAATCTCACCGTTAAAGAGAATAAAGATTAAAAGCGATATGGGACACATAATCCACCATGGGCCTTCTTTTTCCCAACTCTTCTTGGCTCCCTCAAAAAGGGATATAACAATAAGAATCGCAGCTATTAGAAGTTTTGAAGGAATCTGTCCTCCAAAAAGGGTCTCTTTTAAGAAAATCTTCTGGGTTATTCTATCGGTCGAAGGTGAAAAAATTCCAAGGGCCTCACGAAGGTGGGGTGAGAAAAACCACAGATGACTCATAAGAAAAACTACTGCAATCGAGAGCATCAGCCGCCGGCGCTTTCCCATTGCTACCATATCATCTTCGCCTCTCATAGCTTTATTCTTTTTACATGAAACGAGCCCGTTTGACTTTGACGCTGAAGCTCCAGTTCGCGCTTTTGCTGAAGGTATTTCTGTAGACTTTCATTCAAATCCTTCGATGCACGGTACGTGTTTGAAAGATCTTCAGTCCTATCTGAAAAGTGCTCCTGAATTACCTTTGTGGCCTCCTTTCCTGCCTTGTCGTTATCTAGACAAAGACGAATCTTCTCGTATTTCGGAAGCACATCGAAACTGCGCCTTAGAAACGAAACACCATTAAGAACTATAAAATCAGTCTTAGGATTTTGTCCACGCTCCAACTCCAGATACGAAAGAAAATCGAAAAAGCCTTCGAATAGGGTAACGGTTGCGTGCCCTGCGGATATATGCGTTATATCCTTTGGCGAAACGGAGATTTTTATATCCTCGTTCCTAATTTCCCAACCTCCACTCGAATTTCGAAAACCAAGTGCCCGAAAGTGTTTTTTGCCTACTTCAACCACTACTTCCCTAAGCCACTGCTCTATATTCTTTTCACTAATGCCACGCTTTTGGGCATAGTCAAAAAGGTGCATAGAACTTACCTTCTCACTTTTTATAACGCGCGTAAGGGAGAGAGTTGATGGGCTTTCATAGGCCTCCTCTTGCTTTTTTGGGATGCTTTGGTATTCCCCACCTAAAATTCTTCTAACGGCTTCTGAAAAATCACACCCTTCCATCCCTCTTACAAGTGAAATCAGATCTCCTCCACGTCCTATACCAAAGTCGTACCAGGTGTTTTTTTCATAAGAGACATGAAACGATGCGTTCCTTTCGGCCCGAATAGGGGAAAGATACATAGCTCCTAACGCTCCCCGCTTTACTGGCTCTATTCCCCTTTTTTTAAGGTATTCCACAATTGAATGGTCGTTAGCCCTGCGTATTTCATCTTCTGTCATAGTTCTTAGTTTTTTCTGTTTTTCTTCTTTCTAAAGGCCTTCACCCGTAGTTGAAATTTCCTTTTTCATGCTTCTTCCAAAAAGATTTCTTACACAAAGCGTAAAGCGGATATTTTCTTTCTCGCTCGAAAGAAAAAACGTTTCCTGTTCGCCATCCATAAGGTATTGCTGACCTTCTTTTATTTTTACCATTCCACTTGATATAATGGATGTTCCACTCTCTACTTCGCTTACACTTAAAAAGTATTGCTGCTCTTTCCAGTGAAATGTTTCTTTAATTGAAACGAAAAGCTTCCATTGCATGGAATTCTTTTCAATTACGCTTTGAATCTCGAAAGGCGAATTGTAATCCCTTTCAATGTCCCACTTGCAGCCTTGCATTAAAAAAATTGTAAGAAGTGCTAAACACACTTTAATGGTACCTCTCATCCACATTTTCTTCCCATTCATCCCACTTAATCTCTCCTTTAATTTGAGGTGGTCGCCTTTCTTCCATCGTTTCCTTTTCCCAAAGTGTGCATGACACAAAAAGAAGCCCCACCATGAAAAACAACAGCCCTTTTTTAAGCCTTGCGTTATAAATCACTCTTTTCATTTTTTATTCGTTTTTTAAGTTCAGACATTTCAGGATCCATATCTGAACGAAATTCCATATTTTCATCCAGCCTGCACGATATGAAGAAGGCCTCCTTGGCTTGCTCCCACATGTGCTCTCTTACAAAAAGAATGCTTCTTAAGTACTCCCTTTGAGCCGACAGAGGTTCCTTCTTTAGAATCTCTAAGGCAGTTTTGTCGTGAGAAAGAGACATGTGCGCAATGGCAGCGTTTATACCAGGGTAGTCTTTTAGAATTTCCAAAGCCTGTTTGTATTCCCGTTTTTTTAGAAGTTCCACCCCACGCATATAAAGCGAGTCAACTTCGGTAGTTATAACCGTATCCCTAAGAAGAAGTCTGTCGTGCAAAAAGAATTGAAAACGTACTTCCCTTAGCCTTGGAAAAATCTTTTGCTGAATTTTTGCATATTGCTTAGGGTATCTTATCGCAGCACGCCTTAAAATAAGGTCCCGGTTTTCATTTAAGCTGTCTTCTTTTATAATTTCCCTTGAGAACGCGCATGGCATTTTATGAAGATGAGAAATGAATTCTTCCCAGTTTTCTCCTGCCGAACGAGCCCGAAAAATTGTATCGGCATCCTCTCCAAACCTTTCCCGAAGGCGCTTAACAACACTTTGGGCTCGCATCTGAGAAAGCCGCATATTACTTTCGATACTTCCTTCGGGCGAAGAATACGCCTTTACCGTGCAGGAATCCAATGCATAATTAATTCCACGAAGAAGCGTATCGGTTAAATAAAGAATCTTTGAGAGCTCTTCCTGGTTATTTTCCAGAGTATCAACAATCGTGTAACTGCCAACGGGAAAAACAATGCGCCTTACATCTTCACGCAGTTTTTTCTTAAGTCGTATACGCTTAATATATCTGGTTGAGTTATCTACAAAGGAAAGCATCGAACTTATGGAAAAGTGAAGTGTATCTGGCACCCAAAACGAATAACTTGAAAGATTTGTATTCTGTGCTTTACACCTAATGGTGGAAAGAATCTTCTTTGTAGAACTTTCCAGTCGGATTCTTTCCGTAAGATACAGGGAAATGCTTCTTAGACCTTCCGTAAGGGAATCAATGCGTGCCGCTGGATTCTTTTTAAGTGCTATAAAGCGTTCGGGATTAATTCTGTTGTTCGTTGGATGAAATCTCTTTTTCCAGGTCTCCCACTGCCAGTACTGCCTTTTTTGAAGCATATCGAAAAGCGTTCCCCGAATTTCAATTAAACCGCAACTAAGACTCTTACCATCAAAGTGTACTTCAGGCCAAAGCTCCAGCTTGCGACTCTTTCGAAGCACCTCCTTTGGAATTACTACTTTGTAGGCAATCTCCACATGACCCGCTCGCTCCGCCACACTTCGAAACTTTCCTAAAACCTCAACAGCCTCAATTCGAATCCCTTCATCCTCCTCCCCTTCAGCCTTTGGAATAAGGTAGAGCGTCTTATGACCCTTTTTTACTAGAAAACGTTCATCTTCGATGGCTTTTCTTTGAGGCTTAGCCTGCTCGATCTTTTTTGAAGAAAGAAGCCTTATACCATGTGGCGCCCGTTCAATGCTTCTTTGAATGGAACAACCTAAAAAGAGTAGAACCCAAAGGGCTAGAATTATCTTTTTTACTTGCTTGTTTTTCATCTTTAGAACATATAACCAATACTAAGTCCGGCATTCAGGGGTAAAAACATAAATCGACGAAGATGGTAGAGTCTGTCAGGAAGAAATTCATCCTCTTCTAATACGTAACGCTTAGCTTTTATGTACCATAGTCCAAGGCTTGCTTCAAGCGTTAGATTTAGCCTTTTTCTTATAATCCACGAGTAGCCATATCCAAGGCCTAAGGCCGTACCATTTCCATTCCATAAAAAGGGCTGTTTTCCTACGCGGAAGTTTAAGTGTAACGTATCCACACTTATAAAGTGCCCATAAAAGCACTCCGTTCGCCACCATCTGTACGAGAGGCCAAGCCCACAGTTTTTTATGCTCCACGAAGAAGTTTGTAATGGATTAAATTCTGCATTTAGAAGAAGGGATGAGTGTCTTGAAAGACGCATGGACAGATGGGCGTTCCACTCTAAAAGCACATCACTTGAAAGCATCGTTCCAACTTCAAAAATCTGTGCATTGGCCTTTTGCCCCCAAAAAAGACTTATCACAAGTATTATTCCCCACAAAAGTTTTTTCATGGACGTTCTTTAATTATCTCTTTATGCATGGGCCACATCTTCTGGTAGCTTGAAAGCGCTCCTTTGGGAACAAGAATTCTTTCAAGAGCGAAACAGTCATAAAAGGCATCCCAGCCATTTTGATAATAGCCTTGCTGGGGAGAAGTGAAAGAAAGAAATTCCACCTGGGAAAGACTCTCGCACTTATGAAAGGCTCCTTCTCCAATTTCTTGTAACTGATATGGAAATTCTACCGTTTGTAATTCCCTGCAGTTTTCAAAAGCAAAGTGACCAATACGTAAAAGCCCATCTTCGAATTTCACCCGCTTTAAGGCAGAGCATCCGTAAAATGCCCAATTGTCAATGCTCTCAGTCTGATTAGAAAATGAAACCGTTTCCAGTGCCCGACACAGATAAAAAGCACTTTTTTCGATGCGTCGAAGAGACGCGGGCCAAAGAACACTTTGCAAATTTTCACATCCTGAAAAAGCTCCTTCTTCGATTATTTCAATCTTATCGGGAAGATGGATCTCTGATAAATTTCTGCAGCGCTGAAAGCACGATGTTGGAATTTTTATGATGTTTAGAGGAAGCGTTACTTCCTCTAAATTGGAACACCCTTCAAACAGAGATTTTTCCAATGAAAGAAGCGTTTCGGGAAGCGTTATTTCAAGAAGGGTTGATTGTCCTTCAAAGGCTCCGTCCAAAAGCGTTTCGACATCCATATCAAAAAGAATCGTTCCTTCCCCTTCGCTATAGGTATTCGATACAACTTCGGCATCCGCACTTAAAGGCCCCTCGATTGGAAGCAACTTTGAGGAGGTTGTTTTATAGAATATCTTGTTTGCTGCATACTCTACAAGAAGCAACTGCTCCTGATAAGTTGTGGTAATTGGAAGAAGAAACGTCTCAGTTTTTTGGGGTACACCATCTTTAATCCATCCTCGAAAGCGATACGAAGCCGTCTTATTTGCCTTTAAGGTGATACTTGGTGAGGTGGCACCGGCTAAAAATGAGGATGTGCTTTCCCTTAAAAGAAACTTTACACCCAAGGCCTCGATATCTATATGCGATAAGTTAGTAGACATTATTCGTATGGCGTTTACAAAATTTAGCGTAAGAGTGTTTTCAAAAGAGTATCCACTCTGATCTAAGAATCGAAGACGAAGTTCCAGAGAAGAATTCTCATCCCGTACTACTTCTGGCGTGTAACTTATCTGAAACTCTTCCGTAGAGTTCGGAGTAATTTCAAATGGGCGCGAGAAAAGGTACTCGCCGTTAATTTTTAGATGCTCCCTCTCGCCCCGAATTACTTCAAACGAAACACTTAGCGTGGTATTTCCACTTGAAAGAGAAGTAATTTCAAGTGTGGCACCTGTAGAGGGGAAAAAGTATCCTTCTACCTTTTCTTTATCCCTTACATTCCAGAAAATCTCGTAGCGCGAAAGACGTTCTTCGAATTTCGAGTCCCCTTTAATTTGAACCTCCAGAGAGTATACCGTATTTCTTTTTAGATTAAACGACGTTGTGGTATTCTCCCCAAGAAAGATCTTATAGTAAAGAATCTCGTTTTGATTTCTGGCTCGAATTAGAAGATAGGAAGCCCCAGCAGGTGCGTTTTTTTCACTTCGTTGCATCTCACTTTCAATATTGGGATTTTCTCCCGCCAGATTTTCAAACATCTCACATTCAGCATAGAGATAATCCCTGTTTTCTGCCTTGTGTTCCTCTTCATTATAAAAATCCATGGACGAGCCTTCCATAAAGGGCTGCATCGTTTTTTTTAGGTTCATAAAGCGAAACGACAGAAGCTCGATTTCATCCTGCTTTTCTTTGTCTACCTTTACATCGACTCTAAACTTTGTTCGACATCTTCTAAGGGTTACGATATTTTGAGCCTCGGGACTACACTCTACTTCAGTATAAGCCCAAAGAGCACCTAGATCCTCCTTTTTTAGAATCATCCTCTTGACTTCCTCGATGCTGGAAAGTGCTTCGTGGGAAGAGTTTGCAATGCAATAGCAATCGTACTTGCCTTTTGGACACTCTAGTCTTATTTTGCCTTCGTCGGCTTTTATGCATCTGAAAAAAAGAAAATCCTTACCCGAAAGGTACACTGTAAGATTTTCTATGGTTTCTTCCTCGCCTCGACACTTCGCTTCAAGAGAATCTACCTGAAAGTTTATTTTCAAAAACGAAGTTCCTTTCAAGGAAGGAAGACTTTCGTCTTCCTCCCTGCAAGAAAAGGTAAAACCAAGAAAAAGTGTAAGAAGTACCAAAGGCACTTTTGTCTGTATAAAATTTTTCAAGTGTTTCATTATGCACCAATTTCAATTTCTTCATGTGTGGCCTCATCCCAATCCAGAACACTTACCGTAAAGGAAAGTTCCTGTCCCTGAAGACCTGTAATCTGGGCTTCAACGGCGTATGAGGTATTTCTTTTTATTACTCCTATGCCACTTGCATTAAGATCAATCACATACTCCATTTGCGATATGTCATTCTTCGTATCCGCATTTCCATCATTATCGTATTCACAATTAACAATAAGGCGAGGCAAGGTGGCGCTTGTCTGATCGTTTCTCTCATACGAATAATAAAGGTTGTGCCATACCAGATCTTCCAATTTTGAAGGCTGCGTATAGGAGGCTGTAAGAGGTGCTGCGACTACGGAATCGCCTTGAACGATGTAGCTTTTTGTAGCACACCCTAAAATTTTCACACTTTTTGGAGTGATCTTCCCGGGATACTTTTTTGAGAATTTTTCCGATATGGAAATCGAAGAGTGAATGCGAGCAACGACTCTTCTTAAAGATAATGTGACGGAAGTTACACCCCCTTCCAGGGAAAGTGTCACCTCTTTTTTATCTGACATAGAAAATCCCCTGGGACGTATTGCCCGGTTTTTTACCATATCGTAGTTACTTTGATACATGTCAAAGTCCTCCTCTATGCGACTTTGGATTTCCTCTTCGCTTTGGGATTCATCCTGTGGGGAGTTCGCTATGGCATATACCGTGCACTTTTCGCCCGCCATCTTTTTGGATACTCCTACAGAGAAGCTCCCTGAAGCGATTTCGTCCTCCAGAACGGTTCTTGATATGACCTTTTGATGGTCCTTGTTAAAAATCAGAATCTCAAGCGTTTTAATCTGTTTTTCAAAATCCGTAGCCTCTACAGTTGCTCGACTTCGAGGGATTTCAAAACGAATTTCATGAAGGTTCTCTTGCTTTGAAGAAAGATTTTGAACCTCTTTTGTACATGCCGCAAAAAGAATAGCGACAAAAAGGAATAATGTTACTTTTTTCATAATTTTTTGATTTTAGACGGTTTGTTTATAAGAATAAGTGTGCCTAGTTTTATTGTAGGCGAACACCTGTTGGTTACATATACAGGAGCGTATGTTACTCCAAGGCTTAGGTATGGACTCAGTCTCTTTTTAAGCTTTACACGCACGCTTGAAAGAATCTCGAAACTTACAACGAGGCCTTTACTTTTTTTTACTCTTGAGCCATCCCAAAGCTCTTTATTTCCATTGTTTACTTTAGAGTATCCAATATGAATGCCAGCGGCGGCTTCCAGGAAGAATTTTCCTGAAAGATTTCTTGTTAGTGGAATAAACCATAGAGCGCATCCACCTATTTCCCTTACAGGAATGTTCCCTTTCGCGTATTTAAGATTTGCACA
Organism: Candidatus Alistipes equi; assembly: GCA_018065435.1. Taxonomy (GTDB): domain Bacteria; phylum Bacteroidota; class Bacteroidia; order Bacteroidales; family Rikenellaceae; genus Alistipes; species Alistipes equi. The sequence goes on along the minus strand of JAGHTK010000156.1, from coordinate 10,492 downwards.
AGAGTACTTTACACCTATGTATAGTCGCATCTGATGCATATAACTTTTCGATACTCCAAGGGAAAAATCCCAACCAACGCCTGCGCGTTTTGGTCGAAGAGCTAAAGAGGTATCCAGAGAAACTTCTCCGCTTAGAATTTCTTCACCGAAAAGTGATAGATGGAAAAGAATCACTACAAGCAACGCTATTTGTCTTTTTATTCCCATTCTCCAAGCATTTTTCTTTCCCTTGGGCTAAGCTCCAAAAGGAAGGTTTGTTCGTTTTGTTTTATGGAAATTTCAAGTGAAGCGCTGCGCTTAGGGCCTTGGTCCCTTAGAAGCACCACCGTTAAATCCCCAATATCTTTTCTGGAAAGGATTTGTTTATAGGAGTACTCACTCATCTGAATTTTTGATTTTGAGCGTGAAAGGTCTCTGATTGCTACTTTCGTTTCCTGCTTTTCATCCATTTTTAAGGCAACAATCAGACGTTGTTTGGAACGAATCAAAAACGCAACTTCGATTTTTTTGCTCTTGAAGATTTTTCCTATAGTTGCTCGCTGCTCCTGCTCGTACTCTTTTATGCGTTTTTTAATAAGAAGTAACTCTTCCCAAGAAAAATCATCCGTTACTTCAGCCACTTTTTCCATACTGTTAAGGTGAATACTTAGACTTTTTGGATTAGCATTATAGATGCAACGAAAGCAGTAGAAAGTTCCTGACTGGGTAACAACCGAAAGAGTTGTATCAAGCGAGGGGTTCTCCCGCTGGCTTTTTACTCGAAGGATATTCTCAACCCCTGGAGCCTTTCCTGCAATTATCTCCTGAGAGCCTAGATCAACGTATACGATTCTCTCGCAAAAAATAAGGTGCAGGGTCTTATCAAAAGCAACTTCCAATTCTGGAACGCTCTCATCCCTTTCTTTGAAAAAAGCATTAGCATCCACTTTACTGCAAAGTGCTGTAAGCCATAGAAGTGAAATAAAAAGTCTTCGTTTCATTTGATTTTGTAATGCGTATTGTTTTTCTCTATTGAGCATTTCGCATAAAAAGGGTCATACCACTTTCCAGAACGATGCGCTTTTTTTGAATTTTTTTCTCAAGAATTTCCCTTGTAGCTTCCACTCCTTCGTGAATACCACGTTGTAGTATTCCATGGGAAAGCCCTAGATTCGAAGCCTCCAGCGTACCTTGTTTTATAGCATTTCCGATAGTTCGAAGCTCTCCTTCTTGAATAGTAAATCCATCACTTCCTTGCGCTGATACGGCCTTTAAGCAAAGAGGAATTCTTTTAGAGTCTATTTCCAGGAAGTTTACCTCAATAAAAAGATGGTCTTTATCCACTTTTGCAACGGCCTCAAAAATCGTTCCTGAATAAATTCTGTGGCCTTCAATGAGAACATCTTCATTAAGGCTTAGAAGCATGCTAGAACCGTTTTCGATAGTTTGCTTTTGCCAGAGCTTAAAAAGAAAGAGTTCTTCACCCTGGGGTGCCTGCGTTTCATTGTTGCATCCAAAAAACTTAGCTTCACTCTCCATTCCACAAAGGGATGATACAACCCCTTCGTTCTCCTTAAGTTTTTCTAATCGGTAACTTTTTTTATGCGTGATGCCCGGGGTTTCTTTTTTTTGAGTCTTGCCCGAAAGCTCCATTGCAAGGCGGTAACTTTCACGAATAAGTTCCATCTGGTCAGTTTTTTGATACTTTCCACTTGAAATAGTGTCTTTTATAGTCTTTTTTGGAATCCTTTTTTCTTTGTGACAATCCCTTGCAACACTTCTTGCTTTTCCAACGGCCTCAAGGGCTGTCTGGCTTTTATGAAGCGAGCAGTTGATGGATGTTTTCTTTTTGGAAATTGTATCCAGAAGGGTAGTGCTGTTTTTTGTTTGAAGGGCACTTTTTTCAAAAACCGAGTCCGTAAGAAGAGGTACTTCCATTAGTAGCGCTCCGCTTGGCTTTTGGCATTTTTCTCCATCGTACGCCTTTGGAAATTCACAGTTAAATCCATCTGTTTGCTCCTTTTTAATAGAAAGCATAAATGGGATAGCAACCACGACAACACTAAGTGCGTAAAGCATATATTCCGTTTTTCGTTTCATTTGTGTTTTCTTTCTAATGCACTGTTTTTGGTTATTCGAAAGCGATTGACTAAAAATCCGTGAGGATTACTATAGGTGCGAGGGCACTGCGAAAGAACACACTCCGTTATAAGAAGTCGGCTCTCCGTTACGGATTCTCTTTCGATTATCTGACGAGAAAATGTTGTAGCCTGGATTGGATAGCTCCTTTCCAGAAGTTGAATACTATCAACTATGATTCGTTGTATGGCGCCCGTATCGTGCAAACGTTCATAAAAGCGACTTTCCTTCAAATCTTCGTAAAGCGTTCGAACGCTTTCGCCTCCCATCTCCAGGCTTCTTTTCAGAGCTTCATCCCACGATTCACTATTTGGAGAAAGCGTAAAGAACATCTCATGAAAAAGACGCAGGTGCGCCTTAGCCTCCAGGGGCCTATCTTCCAGAGCGCTTTCCCTTCTAGTCATCCAGATTGAGTGCCCCTCGTCCAGTACGTATATTCTGTCGTACTTCTCTTCCGTTTGCCACATAGCGTAAATTGCAACGGCCGATATTGTAATTAAGGCACATAGGATACTAAGAATCGTTATTCGTTGCATCACACGAAACGTCCTTGACACTGTTTCCACTTCCCCAATGGGGTATCTTTTGAAAATTTCCATAGAGTCTTGTTTTATTTTCGATAAAAGGCAGAGAGTACGGATGAAGTGATTTCGGCTATAGCTCCACTATAACGTTCCGCCGTAGAACATTGTATAATCCACGAGGAAAGATGGGGAACCATACGAAAACCAACGATTCCCATAAGCGAAAAGGCAATCCAAAAGGCATCGGATGCCTCCTGGGAGATATCTTGTCCACTTGTAATTGCTGCAAGATCATTCTCAATTACCATACATTCGATTCTTTCCATTAAAGCGGAAAGGATGTTTCCAAGGGGAAGCCATAAATAGACACTTACATATTTTGATATCCAGTATGGAAGTGTTATTTCGAAGCCTTTCCAGATTGATATGGCAAAGGATATCGGACCTACGATGGAAAGAATTACAAGGAAAAATGTGCGAAGGGTATTAAGACAAAGTGTCATAGAATCGTAGAGAATGCGAAGAATTTCCCGAAGAAGTCTCAGGGCCCGCTCACGAAGATGAAATGCGCTTCGCTCCATAACCATCGAAAGCATTTCCGGGGCTTCAAGAATTCCCATACGCTGCATACGGCGGTTGAACTCCTCGTCATCAAGAACATATCCCTGTCCATCATCGCTAGAGATTTTCTCTCTAAGTTTCATCTCGTATTGTTCGTGCACATCTTCCATCTTCTCGCGATTCTTTTCAAGCATAAGTTGCGTACCTGAACTAAGGGGTGAAAGAATACCATTCAGACCGCCTATCACAAGCGAAGGAAAGAGCGCTATGCAAAGAAGTACAAGAAGGGAACGAACCATGGAAAGTGCTGCTCCCAATAGGGGCTCTCCCATTGACATTGAGCGATAGATGTGAAAGGATACCTTAAAAAGAACTGCCAGGGCTGCCATACCTTGTGCTACGTGGCACATAGGTTCTACCACCGAAAGCATCTTCGTGTGAAGATTAAAAAGAAGGTCCGAAAGTGTGGAGAATGTTACAAGAATTCTTACCATCCTTACTTGAAATTTAGTTTTTTAGTATCTCCTCCAATCTCGCGAAAGCGATTTCTGAGTCTTCGTGCTTCATCTCGTAGACGTATAAGCGAAAGAAGTTCTCTTGAGAAGTAATCCGTTATCGAGATGAGTTCTTCTGCTTCCTGGTAGCATCTTAGAATAAGGTCCATGCGACCACTGTCATTAAGGCGAAGACCTCCTTCCTGGATAGCCTCCCTGACATCCAAAAGAACCGCGGCCGTTCGACGAAGAATCGTAGCGTAGGAAGAAGCTACGGCTCCAAGTTCTTTCGGGGAAATGTATTTTGAAGCTGCAATTGTGCGATAAGAAAGCAGATACGTGTCCAGAACGCGCTCGGAAAGTAACATTACTTCCTGAAGCTTTCTTGCGCCCTTTACGGCTGCGGATACCACGCGGAACTGTTCGAAAAACTCCCGTTGACTTGAGAATATCTGTTTTGTCTTCTCGAGATTTTCAAGAGCTGTTTGTGCCGAGGAGGCTGTATACTGCATCTCGTTTGCCGCATTGACTATACTTTGGGCAAGATTCGAAGGATCGCTTACAACAATCTGACACTTCGTATCATAAACCACAAAAAGCATAAGTGAAATAAACGTTACGAAAAATTTCCTACGGAGTTGTTTCATATAAAAGATTCTTTTGTCGTTGCACTTTGTTTGTTTTGAAGAATTCTTTGGGCTGCACTTATGGGATCCAACCCCTGAAGCATATATCGTTCCATCTCTTCTTTGGTCTTCTCATCGGAAGAGTAAAGAATACGCTCCGTTGGACTTACCTCAACTCTAAAGACATGACTTTCACCCGAAGAGAAACCTATCCAGACATCTTTTCCAGAGAGTTCCCGACCTATGGCACTGTTTAGTGATTCAATTTCTCCCATGGCCTTTCCATCAAGCGCAAGAAGAGCTCTTAGACGCTCCAGTGCCACACGGTTATGTTTCATATCGAAGAGGATTCTGCAGTCCGAGTTGCAGACAATAGTCTGTTTTACAATAGGGGATTCGACCAGATCTTCGATTTCCTGACTAAGTACGATGGCCTCTCCTTCGTGCTTTCTAACAGTCTTAAAGAGGTATCTTAGATAGTCTGCCATACGTTCACTCGAGATTGCCTTCCAGACTTCGTCCATTACAATGACCTTACGCTTACCCGGAAGTTTTCGTAGTTTTTCCATATAGCATTCCGTAAGCGAAAGAAGCAGTATGTTCTTTAAGATGCGGTTGTCCTTGACGCGATCTATATCAAAGAGTATAAAGCGGTTCGAAAGAAGGTCCTCTTCCATATTAGAATCTATATAGCGGGAAAACTTTCCTCGATGTGTATAGGGCTTAAGTGATGAAAGAAATTCCATAAGAGGGAATTCTTTGGATGAGATGTTACGCTCACGAAGTTTTTCTTGGTATTCTCCCTCCACGAAGCGTACGTATCCATCCATCGATCCTGTCCGTTTATTCGCCTTGACACTCTCCGTATAAAGGGCGATACTCTCTGCTAAAAAGGTCTCTTCACGTCTGGAAACACTTTCACTATCGTGTTTCCATAAAGAGAGGATGACATTCATTATGGAATCCAGTTTTTCGCTGTCATCAGAATCCACAGAGCGAAACGGATTCATCGAAAAGCCAGTGTTTGTACCATATTCCACTTCCAGCCCATCACGACCCATACTTTGCCACTGGATAACTCTCTGGAGGTTCTTATAGCTCCCTCCCATATCCAGTACCACTATGTGATAACCTTGTGTATAGTAGCAGTGAAGAAGATGATTCATAAAAAAACTCTTGCCAGAGCCAGATGGACCCAAAATGAACTTATTGCGATTCGATATGATGCCTTGCAAGAAGGGCGTATCCGTAAGGTCCACATCGATGGGATTTCCCGAGATGCGTTCCACAAGGCGAACTCCGTTCTGGGTAGGGTAGACTTTATCGATTCTTTCGCTGGAAAGAAACATCGCTGCCTCATTTTGTGTAAGGGTCATACTTTCCAGACGAGAGATCCTTCCCGCAGCTCCAGCAATAGAACTTAAAAAAAGCGCGAGAAGGCGGTTTCGCTCAATGTGGCACTTCCATCCAAGCGTGGAAAATGCCGATACGGCCTCCGTTTCTTTTTTTGATAACATAGCCTCGTTTTCGTCCCAGAGCATAAGGTTAAGGTGTAGATGGCAGATTGTTTCCCCGCCTTTTGTTATCTTGGAAATAAACTGTTCTTGCTCCAGGGCCGATGTTCTATTCTCACTTGAAAAGAGTTCCAAAGAGTGTTTATGATTGGAGCTACGCTCTATTCTGGAAAGTTCTTTTTGAGTATCCCCCAAAGAGATTACTACATTTACAACGTGTTCCCTTGGAAACAAAACTCCAATCGCGCAAAGAAGTGAAAGGGCTAAATCATCCTTAGAGTTTTTAGTTTGTTGTAAGTATTTTATAGGGGAGATTGTTGGACTAAGCAGGGAAAGCTCTCCAAGAGAGAGAATCGATATGTGGCGTCTTCCTACCTTTAGACACTCCCCATCAAATGTTATATCCTCCAAAGGTGCTTCGAAAGAAGCTCCCACAAAAAGACTTCTTTGAATTATGCTTTGAAGGCTTTCCCCATTTTCAAAATCACATTCCATAGGAGCTTTAAGTACAATCGAAGTCGAGGATTCGATACATCTGAAGAACTTTTCAACATGGTCGAAATACTCTTTGTTTTGAACCTTTTCGAGATGCTCCTTGGAGATAATCCCCTTTTTTGAAAGACATCCCATAAGGATAGTGGGTGGAATTCCCGGATGATTTCTGAATGTTATGAAAAGGTGTGAGGTGCTCTCAAAAAGAGGACGCTTGCAGAAATGCATGTCGTTTTGCTTTTCAATTTCATCTCTGTACCATGTTTTAATTTTCGGATTTACGTAGCGGTATTCGCTTCTAAGGTGCACAACGGCATTCGAGGGAAGCATCTCCAGCGCTCTGGAAAAGGCCTCGTGCATCTTTTTGATTTCTTCGTTTGAAAGGGCGAACATCGAAGGAAAAACTATTTCACACCCAAACGTTACATCCATATCTTTTGATAGGATATAGTTCTTTTTAGTTTCCCAGATGGGAAGAATATCTTTAAGCGTGCAAGTTTTCATTTTGGGCTATTTTCCTAGAAGAATTTTCTTAACGGAACAGGATGTTGTTATACGACACCTTGTAAGGTGACCAAGAATATGCTCCTGCAATATTTTCACCTTTTTTGGAAGCATCAGAAACAAAGCCAGAAGAAGTGCCTGAAGAATCAGAAATACACCCACAATATATCTAATATCCACCCCTGCAATCATCAGAAGAATGCTCAAAGAAAGCAAAGTAGCCTCCAGAACAAGAAGCGGTATTGTTATTATAGCATCACGCCCCATAAGTTGCGTTTTTTTATCAACAAGTCTTGAAATGTATTCCATCCTTAGAAAAAGAAAGCGCGAAGAACAGTTCCTGCTACAATTAGAAATATGCATGCTCCAAACCATGCGGCGGCGGTCTTTCCTACATCATGATCTCCCGAAGAGAATTTCGAGTAGACGCGTACACCTCCTATTAGACCTATTATAGCACCTATTGCGTAGATGAGTTTCAGTACAGGTTCGAAGTAGGACGATATGACAGATGTGGCCTCATTTATTCCGGCAAGTCCATTTCCTTGTGCCCAGCATCGAAACACGAAACCCAAAAACAGAGCGGACAAAATTTTTCGTCTCATAAACAGATAAATTGGTTCGTGGGCGAAATTATTCGCTTCTATGGCCTTTGGTGTGAGTTAATTTTCAACTTGCACGCCAATGCCCGCAACGAAACATAGATTGCAGGTAAAAGCTGGAAAACTTTTCAAATGAGAATGTGAAAAATCTAGGTTATAACCTGCGGAGGCTATAAAAAAATATTATTTCCACAGATTATAAAAGCGCCATAAGCGGTAAAATAACCCCTTTTGATGAGGCGAACAATCACCGATTCAAAGGGACGTGCTTTTTTTATATCGTTTATTTATAGCAAATTGTCTCAATGGTCTGATAATCCATTTTTGTAAGTCGTTTGAAATATCCATAAGAACTTTGTAGCGTTGAATTTTGTTCAGCGATAACTGGTGCCGTTAAAAATCAACCGTTGCCAAATGAGGCTTGCATCGGTGCGCCGCCAAGAGAGGCAGACTAAATAATTCAACTATAGCATTGGTTTTTTTAGACGATATTCCCGTTTTTCAAATATGGTTAAAAGAGAATTTTGAGATGAGTGTTTCTGTTGATAGTGGACGTTATTAGTTCATTGTAGTCGGCAGAGATCTCTTCGGCAATTGATGAGATAACTTCAATAATGAGCAACCAAATCTTATCTACGATGGACACTTCTTTTGTTTTTGATGTTATATCGGTAAATAAACCTCAAATGGTTTCATACGAATCGAAACGTTTGATATATCCAAGTATGTTATATTGCATAGCGTATATGTCAGCAATCCATTCCAGTTACCATGCTTGCCTCTATGGCAAAAGAATAGTTTAACAGGGATACCATCAAAAGTTTGTGCAATTTACAAGAAAGGCGTCAGGTAAACAGGTACATACAATATTTGCCCTTCTTTTGTCATGTCTTTAGTGTAGATGAGATATCGATTGAAAATGCGGTTTGAATACTTGTTGCAAAAATCATCAAGTGAAACATGTCGTTTGTAACCAGATGATTTTACTTCAATGGGGCATACCTTGTGTCCTCTGCTGAGGATAAAATCAATTTCATACGAGTGCTTGTCGTCTATGCTGCCATCCTCTTTCTTCTTGTACCAAGTATGATAAAAGAGCTTATTACCGGAAGCTGTTAGCATCTGTGCAATGATATTTTCGTAGATGTAGCCAAGGTTCGCATATAACTTGTCGCTAAGCAATTTCTCGTAGATTACATTCTCGGTGTAGTCTTTATCCCAGAATGCCATAGTAACCATCAATCCGGTATCTGCTACATACATTTTGAACTTATCAAAGTTTGTAGAGATAGGCATTCCGATATTTGGATCGTTGGCATGGTATGCCATGTTTACACATTTGCTATCTTCAAGTGCTTTGAGCAATTCCACTCGTTTGCCTACGTTCACATTCCCAATAATAGATGTAGTAGTATATCTATGCTTGTTATTGGAAAGAGCTGATGGTATAGACATGAACATTTGAGTAACTTGTCCCGATGGGTCAATCTTTAGGAAATCATCTGCGTAGAGTTGAACAATCTTCCTTTTTATAGCATCAACATTTTCGAAATTGTTGGTGTTAAGGTAGGAATTCACAGCCTGGGGCATACCACCTACGAGCATGTAGAGTCGCAGATTTTTCTGTGTTTCGCGATGAACCGACTGAAGCGGAATGCGTTTTTCCCAGAAAGTTCTCAACATCGGTATGGTTACCTCGTCACCCAATGCCCATCGGAACTCTTCATAATCCATAGGGTGCATCTGAAGTTTGTCTTCTTCACTTGGAATGGTGATGTTTTCGGTATTCTTCTTAATGCTGATAAGCGAACCGGTCTCAATATAGTCGTAGCGACCATCCTCCACAAGATATTTTATAGCCTGACGTGCGTTCGGACATTTTTGTACTTCATCAAATATGATAACGGAGTTGCGCACCTCCAGTTTCTTTTTGTAGAAGGTTTGCAATTTAAGGAAAATAAAGTCGAGATCCATAAGGTTGTCAAACAAGCCCTTGACCTCATTGCTTGCTCTATTAAAATCAATGAGAATATAAGACTTGTATTCGCGACGGGCAAATTCCTCTACGATAGTTGATTTGCCCACGCGTCGAGCGCCCTCTATGAGAAGCGCGCTTTTGCCATTGTTCGCGTTCTTCCAACAAAGAATTTGTTTGTAGATTTTTCGCTTGAATACTCGTTCAGTCATTGTACTTTGTATATGTTAGATGCAATATTACTGAAAAACAATGAATTGGCCAAATAATTTAATTGAAAATATCGTTTTCCCCCGAAATCTTTTTATTTGATTATCCGTCGTTCCCAAAAATCTTTTTCTAAAGAAATACGTCAACTCCCGGAATCTTTGCACTTGCCTTAAGCACTGCATCGATGAGTTTGATCACCGATGAGTCCTCTGATTCTGCCAGAAGCACTGAGACCAGAACGTTTGTGTCTATAACCACATTTATCATTGTTGTGGTCCCGGATTATTCCTTTTCTGCCCTGTATGCTGCTATTTCTGCATTGATTTCGTCCAAAGAAATTTCCGGCTCATTGCTGTTTCTTGTGCGCTAGGCGTTGAGAGCAAGCATAGTACGAAGCCTTTCGTTGGCATTGTCTTTTGCTTAGACACTGATAGTGAAAGGAATGCTACGGCTTTCCATCACCGCACACATAAAAATATTCCCACCTGTACGGTTGGAAATCATCAAAATTTGGGGGCTCTGCTACAATAGCGGATTCTAAGTTTAATCTGAAAGTGTAGCAGATCTAAATCATATCTTTCTTTTCAGATATCCGAAAAACTTACCAATATGCATTCCGTAGTTTTCACTACGGATTTTTTTGTAACTCTAAATTAGATATTATAGATTGTTTTCTTTATCTTTGTTGTACTATAAAAGCGTTATTAATTATTATAAACAACAGAGTGTCTAGAAAAGCGAAACCAATAGTATGTTCTAAAAGCGATATTATGCGATTGCAGGAACTTATGGAGGAGGTATCCTCCATCCGGATTGCAAAACGTGCTAAAATGGTTCTCATGTGCATTGAAGGCATACAGGTTAAGGACATA
>JAGHTK010000081.1 GCA_018065435.1 Candidatus Alistipes equi | reverse complement strand
AAGCCATAACCATTCCATCCTGGAATGAAGGTGCTGCTGATGTAGTCTGAAGCATGTTTAATCCGGCGGCTACTTGTGTGCCCATCAAATAAAGAAGCATTATACCCATTACAGGATCTGGTATAAGAAGCATCCACGCTACAGCATCAGGGGAAAACGATAAAATTATCATAATTCCCGCTGCCAAAACAAGAGGATATTTTGAAGAACAGGACATCGATGCTACAACACCTGGTGAAAGAGAGAAGTTTACAGGTCCTAAAACACCGGTTAGAGAAGAAACACAATCCATAATTCCTGTAAGGAACACACCACGAGTGAGACGACGTTTCATATTGCCAGCTCCGATGCATTCTCCAAGTGACTGAATCGATCCAACGTCGTTTACAAGGATTGCAAGGGAACAAAGCACGAATGATAAGACAAGTCCTACATCGAGGTGCATGCCTTTGATTAGAAGAAAACTTTCACTAGTATCAGTTGGAATATTTGTCGGCGCTCCTTTTGCCAGATAGTAGATTATGGTACATATAATCAAACTCCAAAGCACAACTGTATTTTTCCATACACCATGCGCCTTGGAATTAATTAAGGCCATTAAAGTTATTGATACAATTGATAAAACGGTTACAAAATTACTATCGTCTCCGCCATACATAAGTGATATTGCTGGCTTTAGCGTAACGAAGGAGATTAATAACAGAATTGAAACAATAATTCTTGGTGTGAAGAGCTTTACGGCGTGCTTCAGCAGACCACTTGCCGCTATGAGTGAAACGATTACGGCACCCACTATGATTGATGGGTATATTTCATTGTAGGGACATCCCTGGGCGGAAACCGCAATGACGCACATCAAAAGTGCAGCTGCGGGCCCCGATACAAGAGGTAGACCATGACCGAAGAATATCTGTAATAGCATTGTAACGCCCATTATTGCAAAGAGCTTTTGCGTATACAGAACGGCCATTCCCGGAGGCGCGATGAATGTCGTTGTAATGACTATCGGTATACATATTGCCAGCCATTGGAATCCGTATAGGAGCAATTTTCCGATAGGTAGTTTGTCATCAAGTTTGTAATCAAGTTTCATAAGATTCTGAGAATGTATAGTGAAATGTACACTAGAATAATCCAGTCAATTCCATGAATTATTCGGTTTACACTTCGATATAAAAGCATGCCACATAGTTGTAGCACGTTCAAAATTAAGTATATTACGCATAGCGCAGAAACCGCTTCGGCTATGATTATTTTCCAAGCATATTCCGATGTGTTTCGATATGTTCCTACGGCTATAGATACTGCAATTGCCATTACGGCAAGTTTCAGCAAAACAGTGAGTATTATGCGACTTTGCACTCTAGGCATAGAATTACTCTTTTGTTTTTCGTTTTCCATTAATCATTTAGATTCTATCTAAACTTTTCTGCAAAAGTAGACATTTTTGCAATTTCTCTAGTGTGCGTTTCAAACCCAAAAGATGGTCTTGAAAGATAGAAACTACGTACAGGGAGGTTTGTACAGAACCTGTAGTAATATCTACCTTATTCCAGTTCGGAGTGCTTTGCGAAAAAGCGTTGAGCTTTTATGAGATTCTGCGTATGAAGCACCATACTCTTTGTCTCGTTAAGAATAGTGAGATAGAGTATGCTTGCCTTCGTTGATGTACTCGTGTTGTTATGCTTGATGTTGTGCAACTGTCTTGTCATCGCCTCCGAAATGGAGTTGAATAGTTCATCACGCATTTCGACAACATAGTGTACTTCCGAGAAGTCGCCTTTGTGCAGAATGAGGTTAACGCGAGAAAAGATTGTTGCTACGTCTTCGTTTATGCTTCGAAGATCCTCAATCTGGTCCTTGCTCATTCCTTCGTGATTGTTGTCTATGTGATTGTAACAAGGTTGGGTGATGTTGCAAAGCGAACGAGAAATTTCAGTTACGTAGTCAATCATCTGTGCATAATAGTAAGCCGTTGAGATTTCATCGTCGCGCAACTGCGAGAGAACACTTGTAATTTTTTGTTTGCGTTCCATTGAGTGCTCGTACAATTCTTCAGCTTTCGTGGATTCCTCCTTCAGGGAACGACGATGCTCCTTTAGAACGGCAATCATCGTGCGGTCATAAATCCTTGTGGCCTGACGCATGGCTTCCGAAACTTCCGAAACGCATAAGTTACGTATTTCCTGAGCGGACAGAGGCTCGTTTTGCGTTTTACTTTCCTCCTTGCTGGCTACACGATTCTTCTTAAGGTTGCTTCTTATGAGCATCCAAATACACAAGGCTGAGATGATAAGAACTGCAATGTCTCCGAAATACATCAGCGCCAGTGCTACGAAAAAGGCAATAATCAATGCTCCAAAGCCTGTAACAAACCATCCCGATACGACTGTCATAACGCCGGTAATTCTGTAAACTGCACTTTCTCGCCCCCATGCCTTATCAGCAAGCGACGAACCCATCGATACCATAAAGCAGACGTACGTCGTTGAAAGAGGCAGTTTCATGGAAGTTGCTATCGATATAAGAATTGCGGAGGTCGTGAGATTGACCGTGGCACGAATCATATCGTAGTTTGCTTTTGTTTTTTCAGTTTGTTCGCTCAATGCTGGTTTTTGAAAACGGCTTTCAATGAATTTTATGCATCGATTTGGAGTGATGGTTTCCAGCATGGAGTTGATGTTTCTTGCAAGACGGACAAGTCCGCGCGATGCCGGTGTGGAACCAAATGCTCCATCCCCTTCGTTTTGTGATGAGAGTGAAAGTTCTGTTTTACTTACAGAGAGTGCTCTTTTCGATGTCCATAGTGTGACTATCATGACAACGCCAGCAAAAAGAAGCAGTAGAGTATTGGCTTGAGCATTGCCTCTGAGTGCTTCCATTGTCATCATAGGGTTGTGGCTTTCAAGAGCTAGACGATAAGAATCGAATCCAGCTACCGGTACACCGATGAAATTAACCAAGTCGTTTCCTGCGAATGCTAGAGCAAGAGCAAATGTACCTGCCAAAATGTTCACCTTTAGAATGTTGATTCTAAACATGCTCAAAAAATAGAGAACGACCGATGAAATAACCCAGCAAATAACGAGCGCTGCAGTAAGATTCTCGCTTATATAGATAATGAATGGTTGGTCACTTAGTGCCGATTTTAATCCCTTGAAAAGTGCAAAGTAAATAATTGCTGTAAAGGATATTCCGCACCACATCGGGCCGAAGCGACGAAACATCTTTTTGTAGGAGAACGTGAAGATGATTCTTGAGACGTACATTACAAACGATCCGCAGCTGAATGCCAGAATGACCGAGAGCAGTATACCTGCAACAATGGCCAAAGCTCGTGTCGAATTGATGTAGTCACCTATCTGTGTTAGAGATATTTCATTGTTGGATGTGATAACAGCAATCGATGTGGCAAGGGCTGAACCCAACAAACAAAATATAAGTGCGACGGTCGTTGATGTTGGAAGCCCCAATGTGTTATAAACATCCAAAAGGATGATATTGGCAAGCATAACGGAAAGGTAAAGAAGCATAATGTCCCTAAAGGTAAAATTCCCTGGGTCAAACATGCCACTTCGGGCTACCTCCATCATACCGCTTGAGGTTATGGCACCGACGATTATTCCAGCCGATGCCACAGCCATTATTACTTTAATAGATGCAACCTTTGAGGCAATGGCCGAATTCAAAAAATTGGCTGCATCGTTCATTACACCGATGAAAAGTCCTGTCAAGGCCAAAGCGACCATGACACATAGCATGAAAGTGTATATCCACTCCATTTGAGGATATACTATTTCTGATATTGTTTAATGAGTTCTTGTACGCGGGTAGGGTAATCGGTTGTGATGTAATCAACGCCCTGCTCTATACACCAAATAATATCTTCATCGTTGTTAACGGTCCATACATTTACCGTAAGGCCTTTCTTTTGAGCCTGCTTAATCCACTTTGGCTTTTTCTTCAGAACGTTAAATTTGTAGTCGATTCCGCTGAGGCCCATTCCTTTTACATACGTAGGATCATAGTCTCCATTCAAATATGCAATAGGGGTACCCTCTGGAGCTAATCTTTTCAACTCTTGGCACACGAATGGACGGAAAGCTATGTATTCAACTTGATTTTCGAGTCCGTATTCCTTGACTTTATTGATTGTGCCCTCAACAATTTCTGTTTCTTTTTGAGGAGTAGTGTGACTCTTTATTTCAATGATAAGTTTTGTTTTAGGATCCTTCTTTGTTTGTGCAAGGTACTCGTCAAGCGTAGGCATCTTTTCGCCATTTTCAAGAAGGATTGACTGACATTGCTCAAGCGTACTTTTCTGAATAGTTATTCTGTTGTCACATTTTACCATTTTGTCAGGATGTGAACCTCCGTGTGCAACAACAATCACTCCATCTTTTGTTAGGTTTACATCACACTCCGAGCCATAGATGCCTATTTGCTGAGCTTTTTGAAGTGCAACCATAGAATTGCGAGCAGAACCTTCTGTTGTGTGGAAACCTCTGTGAGCGATAACCTTCGTCTCGGCTGAAAGTGCCATAGTAGCAGTGAGCGCAATGGCAAAAAGAATAAATTTTTTCATAACATGAAACGTTTCTATATTTATCAAAGATACATTGAGTGCCTATGATGTTGTTCTTTGTATAGATAAACTTAACGAAAAATTAACATACAAACAGGCCCCTGTTCAAAATGCAAAGACCTTAAATTTACTTCGATACGTGCTTAAACGAATCTTAAAGTGATGTCAAAAATGTAAATTATAAGCGAAATCCCAATATATAGTTTTTTGGTAGCGGTTATCATTTGACTTCCGTGACAGGGCGGCAGGCATTCGTTACCGTCTCAGAACCGGACAAGTACCAGATAGACAAATCATGCTCACTACCACCAGGAGAATATACCCTGAGAATAGATCCTGAATCTATCCAATAATCTATCCAAAAACCGTTAGAATCTTTGACCGGAGTAAGACAAACCACTCCATCTATCTGGGCCTGAGTCCAAGTGGAGGAATCATTATACAATGTCGTCCTGTTCTCGTCGGTAACTTTTTCTCCCGTATATGCGTCAGGATAGATTATCACACAGTCCGTAACGCCGACTACAGTCACGTGTTTTGCGTAAAGCCCCTTTCTGAATTGGTTATTTCCGAACAGATACTTCCATTCATCGGCTGAAAGTGTCCGCCAGGCATTATCATCGTAAGATGACATCCACTCTGAAGCCTGGCTCCAGGTAACGAGCTCGGTCTCTTCATTTTCCTGTGCCATGTTGTACTGATTATCAAAGAATTTGTAAGAGCCATCCGATTTTCTGCACAGATTACTCTTTGCAAAGCGCACGACATTGTTGTCGCTGACGCTGAAAAGACCGCTGAGTGCATCGGCAGGAGCTGTAGCAGGAGTTTTTACTATAAGTGAGCAGTTGGCCGATAACTCCTCGTCCTCAAGCTGAGCTTTTATCGTAGTTTGGCCGGCAGTGAGGGCTTTTACCATTCCGTATGAGTCGACAGTGGCCACAGCAGGATTCGTACTGCTCCAGAGGACCTTCTTGTTGTATGTGTCGTCAGGAGTGAACTGTGGCTGAAGTTTGCAATGCCCGCCAATAGGCAGACTTAGTTCTGCAAAATCCAGGGCGAATCCGGTCGGAACTGGGCTGAAGTTCTTGGCGCATAGCGAAATTTTTGCTACGGTGTTATGCTTAATCTCAGGCATTGTCGTGGAGTACATTGCCACTCCCTTGCCGTTATTCGTGAAGAATGTCAGCTTAAGATTGTCATATTTTCCGGCAGGTACCGCTATGTTGAAATATTTGGCAGCATTACCAATCTTGACATTCCCAGTATTTAGGACAATGGCACTTTTCCCAGAGCCTGTCATCACGGCCTTTCCATCGCTTACCGTAAATGGGCCGCTGAGTGGCTTGGACGTATCGGAAATCCTTATGCTCGAGAGGGTGATGTCAGAATCAGTAGTTGAAAGGACTATCTGCAGCATTGCGCCAAGGCTTCTAAAACTGAATTCCTCTGTCTTGCCGGTAATGTTCTTCTTGCAGTACATCGGAGGCACCTGGTCGTTCTCCTGAGCGGATGGCCATGAAAGCGTTTCCTCGCTGAAGATTGACACAGGATAGAATCCCTCAACTTCTCCTGTGAGAGGCACGGAATTATCCTGTTTGAAGGTGCCCGTTGTCGTTCCTGCTCCACCTGTAAGAGTAAAGGTGTCACTTCCGCCCTGTCCCTTGACAATTATCTGATCTTTCGCTCCCCAAAGGACGTCATATTTATATGCAGTGCTCGCCTTGGTGGCGGGATTATCTATTCCTTCCGTTACTGCACTGATGATCAAAGGGCCGTATGTCAAATCATTCAAGTTGTCCTCCTTCTGGCAAGACGTTGTAAGTGCCATAGAGAACAGAATTATTGCGAAAAATATCTTTTTCATCGTAGAATGTTTATTTCATTTTCAAAAGTTTGGTTGAGTAAATCCACCATCACCAAAGTCTTGCTCGTAAAGGCTATCGTTACCATCACCGGAACTTACGCAGGTGATGGAATGAGCTTTTATCTTGTGAATCTTGATTTCTAAAGCCCTGTATGATTCGATTTGTGACTGTTTACTCATTCATTTTGTAAAGGTAATGAATTTTTATATATAGCCACGGTCATCAAACGGTTAAATGTCCACTTTTCAACTGAAATTGATAGAGTGGATGAAACTAATTCGTCTATGCGAATGTAAAAAATCCAGTTTCTAAAATAATCAATATCTTCGTGTTACAAACAATTGGCAAAGCCATTAGGCTAAAATTATTTCCACCGATTGCATTTCGTGTTTCTATTCAAAGGCGAGGATATTTTGTGTTCTTGAAAACATAAGGAAGAATAGCGAATATTCTCTAGAGATGCCTGTGAAACGTGCTTGTAGCGTCGAATACGAGACTCCGTACTTGCCATGCAAGGGAACAACTTAGTAGTTTTTTCTATCTACCAGATTAGACCAGAAAATAATAAGTTAACACCGGATGTTTAAGCGCTTATACCTATAAACCTATTTTTTCTTCTGCACAATTTTGGATTTTGGCATGGTGAAAACCTTGAACTTTGTTCCAATCTCCACGTGTAAAATCAGGTACTTCGACAGGCATTGAACCAGATGTGATGGAAATGCGACTTAGTTCGCTTATGCAACACCATTCTGCGGCATCGTATACATCCTGGTCGAGTTTTAGACCATTTCTCAGACAATAAATCAGTCGAGAGTCCATAATATAGTCCATTCCTCCGTGTCCACCTACCTGTTTGGCTTTTGCCTCATATTCAGTTGTAATTGGGTGCTTGTATGCTCTTACTAGAGAATCGAACTCTTCTTTTTTTACGAATTTCTCAGGATTATCTCCTATAGCAAAGCCCGGACGCGGATACTTGTTTGCAAATCCTTTCGTACCTGTAAGTTGGTACATACGACTATAAGGACGTGCCGCGTAGACATTATGTTGGATTTCTATCTGATGACCAAGTTCTGTACGGATAAGAGTTACAGTATGATCTCCGTTTTGAAACTCTTTCGCACCCATTTTTTCTTTGGCTACTTCTATGCCATGTATAGATTTGGTATCCATCGCCACGAGCGTTTTCATTCTGTCGCCACGATGAATGTTGAGAACTTGACAAAGAGGACCAAGGCCATGAGTAGGGTAGTTGTCTCCACGGAACTTTTGGTTGTAATCCAAACGCCAGTTTCCTTGATATTTGTTCCAGTAAGGGTCAAGGTTATGAATGTATGCACCTTCAGCGTGATAGATTTCACCGAAAAGACCTTGCTGTGCCATATTCAGAGCAGTCATCTCATAAAAATCGTAGCAACAGTTCTCGAGCATCATAAAGTGACGGCGTGTTTTTTCACTCGTATTTACGACTTGCCAACACTCTTGGATGCTCAGCATTGCGGGAACCTCGCAGGCGACATGTTTGCCGTGCTGCATTGCGTAGATGGAAACCGGGGCATGCAAAAGCCAGGGAGTGCATATGTAAACTAAATCTACATTTTTATCTTCACACAAAGCTTTCCATCCATCCTCCCCACTATATTGACTGGCTTTAGGCCAACCACGAGTGCTCAGATATTCATTCGATTTTTCAACCTTTTGCGCATCCAAATCGCATACTGCTGTAATTTTTACGCCTTCAATATAGGTAAAGCGCCTCAATGCATCCCAGCCTCTCATCCCAAGTCCCACGAATCCTATGCGCACCGTGTCTATCGGCTCGCATGTCATCTCCAGGGCAGATTTTTGTCCCTTGTCGCGCTTTGGTGAGTGAAGAACTATTGTGCCGTTTTCAATATGAGTCTGAACGGAACATTCTATATTTTCAGTGCAACTTGCAAGGATAATTCCAAGTGCGAGAATGATGAATTTTTGAAGGTTTACCATCTCTTTGTATTTTTTTACAATGTTAACAAATTTTTTTTAGCAGTATCTCTTTTGGATAGGCTACTTATAGGTCTTTGTTCAAACTTTAGCCATACTTCGTGCTGTTAGGATAAAGTCTTTGATGCATTTCAAAATCCATTTGAGATATCTTTTGTGAAGATTCATTCGATTAATTGAAAAATAGTAATTTTGTAAATCCTTTTAGTTAAAAATTATGAAAAACATTATTTCTGTATCGGTAATGTGCTCATCGCTGATGAATTTGGCTGACGATATTGCAATATTGGAAAAGAACGGTGTAGATTGGCTACACGTAGATATAATGGACGGACATTTTGTTCCGAACCTTACATTCGGACCTGATTTTCCGAATGCAATGCATGAGGTTACGAGTCTTCCTTTGGATATACACCTTATGACTGACCGCCCGGAACTAATTGTTGGCAAACTTAAACTTCGTCCAAACGATATCATCTCTACCCATGTGGAACTGGGTCGTGGAT
The DNA here is from genome assembly GCA_018065435.1 of Candidatus Alistipes equi. Taxonomy (GTDB): domain Bacteria; phylum Bacteroidota; class Bacteroidia; order Bacteroidales; family Rikenellaceae; genus Alistipes; species Alistipes equi. The sequence continues at coordinate 1,636 of JAGHTK010000081.1, read as the reverse complement.
TTTCGGAGCTTGCGAACGAACTTCATAATAAGGGAGTAAAGTTTGGAGTCGTTGTCAATCCTGATACACCGGTTCAATCCGTGGAACCTTTTCTTGAATATATAGATATGGTTACGCTTATGCTTGTTTATCCGGGATTCGCTGGAGCAAAACTTGTTGACGGAATTCTGGAAAAGGTTGCCCTTATGCATGACTATTTACTTTCGAAGAATCGCGCGGATATCCGTATTTCGGTTGACGGAAGTGTTTCAAAAGAAAGGGCTCAACTGATGGCCGGCATGGGAGCTAGTGTTTTTGTTGGGGGAACAGCCGGTATTTATCGCAAGGGAATGAAGTTGGAGGATACTATTCCTGAGTTTCGTGCTTCAATCGAGTAGTGTATGAGAGTGAGACTGCTTGCAATTTTTGTGCTATTCATTTCATCTAGCCTTCCTGCCACGGCGCAGGGTGGACTCTCCTTCTCGGGTCTTTCGTCGCTTCTACGTAGTGCATTCTCTTCAGAGAATGTTATCTACAAAAGCACTCCATCCCAGGTCTCGAAGCCATCGGATGTTGTCTACGAAAAACTGAGCAGCTTTGAAAATATGTATGATATTGCTTCACAATACGTGTCTCAATATACGGCAACAGAGGATGAATGCTCCTTTAAGGTGAAGGGTATCACCATAAGATTGCGTATTGCAAGGCGTATTGCGGGAGAACTTGTGGAAGTTACATCCGTGAGCGGTTCTCCTTTCCGTTTTACTTCAAGAGCTTACATTACAAGTACATCCCGAAAGGAAAGCACAATTACAACCGAAGTGGAGGCAACGCTGAATTCTGCATTGAAAATGGTTTTTGATGCAAAACTTCGTTCGGCTGTGGAATATGTAAACAAAGAATTGGCAAATCAACTTTCAAAATAGATATGGAAAAATATGAATCTCAGCAGCAACAGGTTCTTCGACCGGCTGATGCAATATTTCCGGTAATTTCAAACTTCGCTCTTTATACGCCAGTGCTTAAGGATAAAGTCGAGCAGTGGGAAGCTACCGAAGACAGATGTTCGTTTAAGTTAAAGGGCTTCAACATAGCGCTTCAGATGATAGAAAAGGAACCTGGACGGCATGTGAAGATTGTTCCAGATTGTTCTCTACCGGGCGATTTCGCGTTTTGGATTCAACTTAAGCAGGTTGCACCGGCGGATACAAGAATACGTCTTGTTTTGCATGCAGAAATGAATATGATGATAAAGATGATGATTGGAGGCAAACTTCAAAAGGGTCTTGATCAGGTAGCTCAGGCGCTTGCTGAAGGCTTGAATCGGAATCTATAAGAATTTTGAATTCGTTTTCTTAACACCGCTCCACTGGGCGGTGTTCAATTGAAATTAGTACCGAATTGGGTACGCCCAAAATGATATATTGAATAACAACGACTTACGTATTTGTTATATAGAAGAACTACGGAACTTCCAGAAAGCGGCATGCGACGTCGAAGTGGCGTAATAAGGTAAGTACAAAGTCCTTTTTCTGAGAAGGTTTTACGAATAAAATGAAGAGTTTTCACATAATGAAAATTCCGATTTTGTTTGTTGATAAATAAATTTTATATTTGCATGCATTTTTGGAAACCAAAGGTGCTCAGTACATTGTAA
>JAGHTK010000112.1 GCA_018065435.1 Candidatus Alistipes equi | reverse complement strand
ATGCAACAACAACTGATTTGGCTAGTTGTATAGATGGGAAATTAAGAAAAAATTGACAGTCTCAGCCTTTGTATAGTGGTATTAGTTACAGATTTTTTAATTACACGTAACATTTTGCTCAAATTTGTCGGAGCATTTATGATTCATCCTTATCTGGTACCATGAAGATTTGATCAATCGGTGGTAATATATTCAGTTTCTTTAGAACCCTTTGATCGTTTGCCGTAATTCCGGCTAGTCTCCAATCGTCTCCTACTTTCAAGACGTTAACGTGCCCATAAACGTTTCACGAACGCTCCATGTTTATTTTCGGATTTTATTGTATATTTGCAGTAAATACCGAATACAATGGGCGAATATGTAAAAAGAGAAAGATATCTCCAAAGGCTGATTGACAGAAGAGACAACGGAGATGTGAAAATTATCACCGGACCTAGAAGATCTGGTAAATCGTTCCTGTTGAAGACGATATATCGTGATTATCTTGTAAGCCAGATGGTGCCTCAGGAAAACATAATCATCGTTTCATTAGACGAGGATGACGAGAATAATCAGAGCGAACTTGTAGACAAGGAACTGCTGAAGGCATATATCTATGAGCGTATTCTTTCCAAAGAGGATAATTATTATGTTTTCCTTGATGAAATTCAGGAGATTGACGGTTTCGAGAAGGTCGTCAATGGCCTGAATGCCAAAGAGAATATTGACGTGTATATCACAGGAAGCAATTCGCATCTGCTGTCCAGCGACATCAATACCATTTTCCGTGGCCGAGGAGATGAGGTACACGTTGAACCGTTCTGTTTTAAGGAATTCTGCGAGGGTCGAACAGAACCCCGTAACGAGTTGTGGAAGGAGTTTTACACTTATGGTGGCCTTCCCGCTCTTCGCAAACGCAATACACCACAGCAAAAAGTGGCATACCTGCAGCGTCTATGGAAAAAGACCTACATAGCCGATGTTGTGGAGCGCCACAAAATTAAGAATGTCGTAGCACTGGATGCTCTGGTGGACCAGCTTTGCTCATCGATAGGATCATTTTCCAATCCAAATAACATATCGAACACACTGATGAGTGTCCAGCATTGCAAAGTCGATGCAGAGACTATATCAAGTTATATCAAATACCTAGAAGATGCTTATCTTTTCCGAGGTTCCCGACGATACAACATCAAGGGAAAGAGGTATTATGAATCCATGAAAAAATATTACTGTACGGATATCGGGCTTAGAAATGCCAGACTGAACTTCCGTCAGCAGGAAATCACGCATATTATGGAGAATGTCATATATAACGAATTGTGTTCACGCGGTTATCTTGTTGACGTTGGAATGATCGAATCTCGCGAACTGGTGGGTGGAAAACAAGAATACAGACAATACGAGGTTGATTTTATCGTGACAGACGGAATGAGGAAATGCTACATACAATCTGCATACGCCATCCCGGATGAAGGCAAGATGAATCAGGAACTCAAATCATTCAGAAAGATAGATGACTCATTCCAGAAGATTGTCATTATGGGAGACGATATCGCCACATACACGAATGATGATGGGATTGTCTTTATGGGTTTGATGCAGTTTCTTGAAAATGAGACAATTCTTTGATTCATTGTTCGTACTACGTTCGGATTATATATTTACCGATAACTCGGTCTGATTTGGAGAGCTTTATAAACGTAAACTTCTTATTATTGAGCCCACTTTAAAAAGTCCAAAGTCCTCTATTGTTCGTTAATTTTTCTGTGGTAAAAAAAATTAGACCTCCGCAAAAGAGGCTTAATTTAGGTATCCCTTGCAATTTACCGAGTTAAGGCTTAATGGCGGAGTTTGAGACAATATATAATCAGGAAATGCTTTTTAGAAAATCAATGTACATTATGCTTATCTTTTCCCATGTGAAGTGCTTCTCGACCCTTTGCCTAGATTTTAAGCCAAGTATGTCAAATTCTTCCTTCTTTTCGAAAACATTTCGAAGAGCCGATGCAAGGTCTTCCACATTTTCAGGTCTTACCCATATGCCGTCACAACCCAGTCCTTCACGATTGGATGCTATGTCGGATGCTATACATATTTTTGAGTAACTCATTGCTTCTAAAAGCGTTATTGCCAAACCTTCAATCGAGGACGGTATGCAAAATGCAGCACAATACTTAAGAAGTGTTTCTTTCTCATCTCCAAAGACAGAACCTGTAAATACAATGTTTTCATTGCTGGATGCAATTTCCTTTAGATGCACGATATACTCTTTTTGATGCTCGTTTGAGCCCGCAATGACTAGTTTCCAATCCTTTATGCCGGATTGTATAAATGCTTTAATTAAATAGTCGGGATTCTTATCTTGAACAAGACGCCCCAGAAAGAGGAAGTAACAATTTTTAGATAGATTGAACTTCTGAAGAATCGTTTCATCCATAGTTCTTTCCAACGGAAGGTTTATAGCTGTTGGAATAGATACGCTTCGTTTATGGTATGCCTTTAGAAAATACTCCTTTTGCTCGTTTGATACAACCAGAATGTTGCGATGTGTTATGGCTGTAAGCCACTCCATGAAATGCATCACTTGTCGCCCAATATAAGAGTATTTCGTCCTTTTCCACTCAAGACCATGTCCTTCAAGCAGAGTTTTGCGCCCGAAAATAAAAGGAATCCAAGACCAGATGGACGGCGGCCATGCATTGTAATGAAAGTATTCTACATTTTTTTGTACGAAAAGGGCATTGAGCGTCGAACGCAGAGAAAGAAGAATTTTACAAAGGAAACGCCCTCCAAATGACAGGTAGTGGATGACGTGTATGCCATTTACGTCTTCTTCCATATTGCAATTGGATTCGCAGTAGACGATACACTGATGGCCAAGCCTTACAAGGTGCGACGCTAAATTAAGCGTATAATTTTCGATGCCTCCTATGTTGTGGATGCTTCTGCCTCCGATAAATGCAATTTTCATTTTTTTGAGTTTCCTTGCAAGTCGTTATTGCCTACGTGATAGAAAGGAATACACTTCGTATCAACTCTTCCGCCCGCTACGACGCGAAGCTTATTCTTTATAATCCATGGCAGAATGTTATGAATGTATTTTTTCATGACAGGAGATACGGAACCTATCATCCAGCAAGACTTTGGACAATGAGCTACCTTTTGGCGAACCTCTTGTGCCTTTTCTCCATTCCAAATTTCTTCGAAGGTTTGTTCGTGAAGATTTCCCATTGAGTCAAACCAACAGCCATCCTCCATGCCGTTGCATGGAAGTACATTGCCAAAAGGATCAACAAAGAAGTTCTCTGAACCAGCCTCGCATGGAAGAAGACGCCTTCCACCTTGGACATAGTTTATAAGACCCAGATTGAAAAATGCGCGGAACCATGACTTTGGAGAATTCTCTTTCATCAGTCTTTGGCATAATTCATCGAAGTTAGAACATACCTCATCAAGGTTTGTAATTACATTGTCGTATTTGTGAAAGTAGAAGGAATTATGGAAGGCTGCCGTTGCAAACTGCATCTTAAGATTTCTGCTTAATTCATACAAGTCAAGCATATCCTTCGAGTTGTTGTTTGATACGGTGATTCCAAAACCGATATCTTTTACACCAAGGCGCCTTAGTTCCAAAAGTGTGCTTAGCCCCTTATCAAATCCTCCCTGGCGACCTCTTAGCTCATCGTTCTTGCAACTAAGGCCCTCGATGCTGATTCTGAACCCAAGCTGAGGATACTTTTTTGCAAGTGCAATGATACGCTGTGAAAAATAACCTGATGTAGAAAATACTATTCTATCTGTTTTTTTCTGCAGTATTTTTACAATTTCTTCGATGTCTTCACGGATGAAGGGCTCTCCACCGGTAATATTTACGGAACGCATTTTGGGAAGTTTCTCAAGCAACTCTGGTTTGAATTCTTCCTCGATTTTGGTGGGATTGTTCCATATGTTGCACATCTTGCAACGCATCGGACATCTGTATGTTACTATAATAGATCCATCCATGCTATAAACCGATAATGACGTTTAGAAATTTATTTTTGACTTAACTTTCGCTAGTTGTTTTCGTTGTAAAATTGTGGCTGATGTTTCCACTGGAGTTGTGGCTAATTTAAGCCCTGGTTTTTATTTTTCGAGCAGGATTTCCGCCCCATATTTCGTACGGAGGAACTGAACGCGTAAGAACACTACCGGCACCAATTATGGCACCTTTACCGATTTTTATTACTCCGGAAATGATTGTTCCGCATCCAATGAATGCTCCTTCTTCAATCTCCACATGTCCCTCTTTCCAATGTATGTCATCCCGGTCAGGATTGGCCGTGTCCAAAAGGTGGGTGAGAATTTGTACGTTTTGCGTTATGTGAACATCGTTGTGAAGAATGATATTCTGGGGATAAACACTGTCGAAGTGAACACTTCTAGCTATGAAATGTCGCTTTCCATCAATGCGTATACCAGCTTTTTCAAGTAACCACCTACGAATTATGCTAGTCCTTCCAAGGGGGAGTTTGGCTAGCGCGAAACACAGTGTGGAAATGTAGTGCCTGATTTTCATTTCTTGCCTTCTAATATATGGTTAAAAACTTCCATCAATCCTTCATAGTTCCTATGCTCTGTGAAGTTTTTATTGAATAGTGCGTATGCATTGGAACATAACTGAGCGTATGAATCTTTATCCAAAGTTTCGCATCGAACAATGGCCCGCTTTAGATCTTCCTTAGAAAAGGCATCAAAAAGAAAACCAGTTCTAGACTCTTCGATGATTTCCGGGATGCCTCCTATGCGTGCTCCTATGATGGGAACGTGCATTGAATAAGATTCTATAATAGTTAGAGGATTGTTTTCATACCACTCTGATGGTACAATTACGGCTCTTGCTCCTGCGATTTCTTGTCTTAGACGCTCTCCACTCATATATCCAAGAAACGACACGTTCTTCTTTCCCTTTGCAAGAAGGCGAAGATGCTCATCCATAGGACCTGAGCCTACTATATGAAGCGGATATTTACGCTCGTCAGTATAGGCTTTAAGTAATGTTTCTACACCTTTTTCCTTGCTTAGGCGACCATAATAAAGAAAATACTTTCCTTCTTTTTCTGTTACGAAGTCCACCTTAGGATCACTCGTACAATTGTATACAACCTTGGAGTATATTTTGTTTATGGTTGGACAGCACTGTTTATGTAATTGTTCTGCAAAGTGGCTGACGAAGATTAATGCATCGAAATATTTCTCGTATGGAAATGCTCGTTTTCGTATAAGGAATTCCGCCTGCATCATAACACTCTTTAGAATAGACCCTTTACAGCATTTCTTAAGAATACAACCCATTTTACACTCTTCTTTATGACATACCTCGCCACTTCCGTTGGTGAATGTGTACGCAGGACAAATCATTCTGTAATCATGAACTGTATGGACCACAGGAATACCTTTGCGCTTTAGAATAGGAAGTATTGATGCCGTCAGATTTCCCCAAAATAGGTGTATGTCTGCAATATCTGGTTGAAACTCTTTGAGTAGAGCCTCTAGCTTCTCTTTAGCATCATGGTTGTAAAAGTATCTTACGATATCCACTGGTGAACATTTACCACGAAAGCCCTTTGCAAAGAAGGATGCTTCTTGTGCAGGCTCGTTCTTCTTGTCAATGCACGAAAAGAAAAGAACCTCGTGCCCATGTGCGCGAAGCGTTTCAGCCGTGTTGAAGTACACGGTTTCCGATCCGCCTTTACGGTAATGAAAATTATTTATCAGTAGTATTTTCATTCGTCTTAACCTTCTTCTTGATTGATTTTGCAAACGATAGACCGAACGAGTCAAGTTGTGTTATACGTTTATCTTTGCGCATAGGAGTAATTGCAAAGTAGAGTAGAATCATGTGCATGATAGAGCGCTCGTTTGAAAAAGATGCTGTGGTACATTCAATCAAAATGATTGCTACGGCTATCAAACTGCCCTTGTACTGTTTCAAGTTGAGAGTCTTGTCATAAAGTTTTCTGCTTTTTCTCACAACGTAAACAATCAGCCATATGAAAAGGACAATTCCAACGAAACCGAATTGAGCGAGACATGGATAGTATGCATCTGCAACGAAATCTGCTTCACCTTCACGTAACCCCCATATGTATTCCATATTATATTTACTGTAGAGTGGTGAATACCAGGTTCCGGAAGCGAATGATGCATAGGTGGCAAATCCGCTACCGAATGGAGCATAGTCAACAAGCACACTAGGCATCTGTATGTACATAATAGGACGTGCATTAACCATTGAGTCTGTAAGGAAATAGAATTTGAAATCATCCCATATAGCATACGAAACTATGGCAAGTATAGCTGTAAACATTAATATGTATCGAATGTTGAAACTTATCTTCTTCTTTATGAAGAACATTACGAAAATCATGAATATGAGCTGCCCCACGAACTTTGATGTTGGATGTAGAAATCCTGGCAGAGCAATGATAATTGTAATCAGCCTTGTTATCCATGAATCATTTTGAGAAAAAATGTAGTATGCTGCAGCAAAGATCATGGAAACACTCGATAGTGCGGCTCCGGTAAGAAGTTCTCCTATGTGTGTGGAATCATCTTTATGAGGGTATAGGTACGCAATTAGAAGTACCGACATGAGCATGAGTATTAAAAATATGCGCAGAATAATCATTTCATTGCGTGAAAGCTGAGGCTTCAAAGCAACAAGCGCAAAGAACATCATGTACGGCTTAGACTGCATTATAAAGTCCGAGAATACAGCAATAGGCTCGTTTAAGTGTAGCGAAAATGAATAGATTAGATAAAATACATCTATCAAAATCCATAAGAAGAAAGCCTTTGAAAAGGATATCTTGTGAGTGAAGGTCTTGATGAATACCAAAAGTCCAAAGGCGAATGCGGTCAGCTCATCAATGTCTGTAAGGACTCGGGTTTCATAGAGCAGAAGCCCGAAAATACTATACAGCATGAAAATTAAGCTAATCGTTTTGCCACTCATACAAGATTTTGTTTCAAGTTATGACAGAATCTTAAATGCCAATACTGGCAAAAAGGCATACCTGTTAAATATCTTAAATCCCATTTTGCACAACCGAATGCTACGTGTGACAATCTGTTTAATTGTATCGTAATGTAGTCTATGCTAGAGAATGTGAACATAAAGACCATCGGTCGGAAGTTGTTTAGTATATTTTGCAATAATACTTTCATTTAGGGACAAGCATACATAATCTATCAAAGTTAATCATACTTCAGCTTAATTGCAAAACGTATGTAGCAAAACGCTTGAATATAGACATTATTTCCCTACAACTTTTCAAAAAAGTTCCACCTGTACGGTTGAAATTTTGACAAAATTATGCAGATTTCTTGAAAAAGCTTTCAAGAGATCCCTCTTTTATCCAAGTTTCAAGCATTCCGTTCCTT
>JAGHTK010000012.1 GCA_018065435.1 Candidatus Alistipes equi | reverse complement strand
ATGAGCCCTTCCACGCTTAAGAAATCGTCTTACCATAGCGTGCTTTCTTGTGGGCATCAGTGGATTCCCGGATTTTGAAATTACATAAACCATTCTTGTTTTGTTTTTAAGTTAAAAAAAGTTCGTGTTTACATTGTAATTCTGGTCACGAACAACCCAGTTGTGTGACGCTTGCCAATGTTGATTGGTGTTTTAAATTGCAGCATAAGTCGCTTTCGCTTCTTTTAGCCTAGGTCCGCAGAGCTTGGATCGGGGACAAGCTCACATAAGTGCCTATGTATTCTTCCTGGGCGAAAGCTCCCTATAGTTATTCGGGGCTTAGGCTAACCCACTTCGCAGGTGGGAATAACGCCACCTTTTTTACGTAAGCGAAACTTGAGTACATGGTATATTCTAAAAGTAGAATTTAAGTTTCTCTTCCACGACTCCTCAGCTAGTATCTCCTGGGCTGTTTATGTGAAACTCCGGAAGATGACCGCTGATAGTATTACATACTCTTGTCGATATAGTCAAGAAGGAATTCCTGAATGCCTATATAGAGGATTCCGGCATCGTCAGTCCATGGAATAATATCATCCTTCACGACCACGATCTTCTGGAAAGAGTCGTCTACCCTGATAAGGGAGTAGGTCTCCTGCCTGCGTTTCTCATCGGTATCTACATTCAGTGCTGACTGGATGTAGTATCTCTTGTAGCCTTTGTTAACAATGAAATCAATCTCCAACTGGGAATGCTGCAGTTTACCGTCTTCAGATTTCCAGTGATATGGCACGACACCCACGTCGACGCTGAATTCTCTGGCGACAAGTTCATTGTACAGGATATTCTCCATGATATGGTTTTCCTCCTGCTGGCGGAAGTTGAGCCTAGCATTACGCAGTCCCACATCTGTGTAGTAGTACTTCAGAGGAGTGCTGATATATGAACGTCCTTTCACGTCATATCTTTGAGCCTGCCGCAGCAGGAAGGAATCGATGAAGTAGTCAAGATACTTGGAGACAGTCTCGCTCTTGATATTGATCTTCTGTTCCGACTCGAAAGTATTGGATAGGCGGGTAGGATTGGTCAGGGAACCTACCGACGATGCGGTTATATCCAATAAGATTCCCAGGACGTCTTCATCTGCCTTTATTTTGTTACGTTCAATGACATCCTTTATGTAGGTGAGTTGGAATAGTTCCTTAAGGTACTTGGCCTTTTCCTCATGGGTTGTCAGCTGCATCACGTATGGCATGCCTCCGTAGTACCAGAATTCTCTCCATGCACGTCTCTTGTCACTGTCGTATGCTTCATGGAACTCTTCAAAGGTCAGAGGACACACATGAACTTCATCGCCCCTATCGCGAAATTCGGTCAGAATATCCTTGGACAGCATCTTCGAGTTGGACCCGGTCACATATACATCGACATTGGAAAGTTTCATCAGTCCCAGAAGCACATCCACAAAACTAATCTTTTCCTTCGAATCTTCTGGCAGGTAAGGATTCTTGATGCTTACGACCTTCTGAATCTCATCTAAGAGGACGTAGTATTTATGGGACTTGTCGGCGGTGAGATTGCGAATGTAGTTGTCCAATTCAAGCGGGTTACGATATCTTGCGTTTGAGGCATCATCGAGTGCCAATATGATTATGTCGGAGCTGTTCACGCCCTCGCTCAGAAGGTGCTCGACAAACAACTCGTTCAAAAGAAATGACTTTCCACATCTACGAATGCCGGTGATGGTCTTTATCTTCCCATTCCACTTCTTTGTAATCAGTTTTTTTAGATACCTATCGCGTTTGATTTTCATATCGCAGGGTATTTTAATATAAATATACAATTATTTCCTCTACAAAGATAGCCAAAACGGCATAACCTGATACGACAAGAAGAATTTTTTGTATATTTCTACGATTTTATCCTGTATGAGTTGCCGATTCCAGACCACGAGATCTGAAAGAAATAATGACTATCGTTATTTCGTCATGTAGCCGCTCCATTAGTTTGTCTCATACGGCTATCGGATGAATTTATATGAAATTAGTACGAAATATTAGGAAACATTTAGTTCATGAAAGGCATTGACTATTCATACTACTACGAAGAAACTGAATATTCACTGTATCAGACTTCCCATAGCACTATCCATCATTGATCCTTTCTCACTTTAAGTACTGATTTTCAATGATTTATCGTCCTTAAACACCATCTTCAACGAAGAGGAGTACTAATAGATTAGTAGCTTGTAAATAGCTAAAAATCAATAGAACTGTATAAAGAGAGACTCTGTTTCGTTCGAGTCTCTCTTTTTCTAATGAATTCTTTTTTCCAAAAATGGAAATTACATATCTCTTTTACAGTCTATTCCAATATTGATGGAAGTATGGATGCATATACCTTCTCTGTTGTGAGAACAGATGTGTGTCCCATCAGTGTTGAGATAGCTTAAATATCCACCCCTGTTAAGTCCAATGGTTACGAATGTATGTCTCAACTGATTCCGATGTCGGCATAACTTGATGTATGGAAATGTAGAAAAAAGGAAGTTTTACCTTGTCCCCAATGTCTTCAATGAGGTGTTTATGGTCCTGTTCCTTGAATTAAGAGTGTCTTTGAGTTTTTCACAATCTCCTAACTCAAATTCATTATCCAACAATCCAAATACGAAATTTTCATTTCTTCATCTAAAATGGGGATGATGAGTATCTTGGATGTCGCAGTCCTTCAGGAAGCGCTTGAAGCGACTATGCTTCTGGTTCTCCGACAACGGAGGAATGGAGGAGTCTACCCAGATGAAGATACTTGAGGAGGCTCTGGACTTCTACCTGAAGGAAAAATTTCCAAATGCAGAAAAGTAAAATAGTACTATAACATGCTCAGATTTAAACAAAGTGCTATCTTTGTTACGAAAATATGGGCCAAATCCCGTTTTTTAGTAATGAAATGAGAAAAAATACCACCTGTACGGTTGAAATTTTGACAAAATTATGCAGATTTCTTGAAAAAGCTTTCAAGAGATCCCTCTTTTATCCAAGTTTCAAGCATTCCGTTCCTT
>JAGHTK010000143.1 GCA_018065435.1 Candidatus Alistipes equi | reverse complement strand
GCATTAGCTCCATGTCAGATGGCAGGAACGATGGAACTTTTCTTTGCTTCTGATGAAAAGCAGAGTATTGCATATAAGACAACCGAGAAAACATTTACATTCGAGCGTAACGGAGGATATAACATTGGAGCAGTTGAACCTATACAGATTAACAACCCTATTATTACAAAGGCGGATTTGATAGGCTTTGCTAAATATGCTGATGTTTTTGGCAATTATAGCGTAAAACTTGGTGCAGATATAGATTTGGAAAATGAAGAGTGGATTCCAATCAAACAGTTTGTTGGTGAATTTGATGGACAGTGTCATCGTGTATATAATCTTAAGGTTGCCGAATACTCAGGTTTCGCGGCTCTTTTCAATACGCTAGGACCTGGTTCCAAAACTTCGCCAGCACTTATAAAGAATTTATGTGTGGGCTCACAAAACTACGATTTTTCAACAGGTGAAGGAGAAGCTGATGGCTCAAGTAGTGTCGTCTTTAATGCTACTGATGATTCAAAGTGGGAATATGCTGCCGGAGTCGTTGCATATGTTCATACAGGTGCTACGGTAGAAAACTGCGTAAACTTTGTACCTGTCAGTGTTAATGAATCTGCTAAGACACGCTGGAGAATTGGAGGTATTGCTGGAACCATGAAAGCAAATACCACTATTAAAAATTGTATAAATCATGCAAATATAACATCATCTGCAACTAAACCTACTACAGTGGCATATAGCCTAACTTTAGGAGGAATTGTTGGCATAATGGATGGAGAAAAAGCATCAATTATAAATTGTACAAACAAAGGCAATATCAAGAATTTATGTACGTACGTGGATTGTGTTGGCGGAATTGTAGGAGTGTGTAGCTATTTAGGACAAATTACAGAGTGTGAAAATAATGGCATAGTCGAAAATGCAGCGGCATCTTTCAACACTTCCTCTGGTTATGCAATCCGCGTAGGAGGTATAATCGGTTCAGCTAACGGAGACCCTCTTGTTGTGACCAAATGCACCAACACAGCATCTGTTACACAATCGGTATGCCCTCAAGAGCGCAGTATGGGTATTGGTGGAATCGTTGGTGTTGCTGGCGGAAGCATCGTAATCAAGGGATGTACCAATTCGGGCAATCCAAGTTTCACAGGTAAAGGACTCGTAGGCTCCAACCTATGTGTAGGTGGAATCATCGGATACACTACTGGAGGAGAAAAAAGTTCAATTATTACCAAGGCGGATGATGGTACAATTAACACCAACTCCGGATTCATATCAATCTGTGATGACTTTGCTGGGACAATCTATTTTGGAGGAATCGCAGGATATTTTAACCAGGATGTTACACAAAGTGTAATCGAATATTGCGAAAACAATGGTGAAATTAAGGGGAATAAGGATAAACTTGTTACTGCCATCACTTGCAGTATGGGAGGAATTGCCGGTTGCCCTAAATGTTCCATTTACCACTGCAAAAACACCGGAATTATAGTGACCTCCGACAACAACAATACTACGACATTCTATCTTGGAGGTATTGCAGCAAATGGTAACTACATACCTGAAATCACTAATTGTTCAAACGAGGCTGAATACATTCAGATGAGTAAAGGCAAAGCGAGCAAGATGTATTTCGGCGGAATCTGCGGTGCAACCAAAGCATTCTCTACAAAAATGAGGGACTGTTATAATACCGGAGAACTCCGAACATCACGTGGCAACACTGTTTACACAGGAGGTCTTGTAGGATACCTTGATATGACAGGTGAACCAGATATAACCAACTTTGAAGGTTGCACTGCAAAATATCTTAACAATGCATCAACTACTTCTCGCGAAAAAGGTTATGTCGGTATGCTGTTCGGAGGTTTGATGAAGACACCTACCAATATTCTTACCATTGGTTCGTCATCCAGTCCTTGTAAGGTAGGTGGAGATTGGAAGGACTATAATACCCATGTTTCTGAAAAAGTAACATCAGATAATCTCACTAAGTTATTATTTGGACAATTAGAAGCAAATCAGGATATTGCTACTCAATATATAAATATTGATAATATTCAGTTGTACTAACCGAAAAGATTATAATCACTGACCAAATTATAAGGTGTCGTTTTTCAAATCCCAAAAGTCTCACGTTGACTTTTGGGGTTTGATGCCTTTATAGTAGAATAAATCACTTATCGAACTTGAGATAATAATTGTAACCTTTTTGTATTTTTGTTGAAAATAAGTGGTTATGCAAAAACACAGTGTCTTAATTTCAGGAGGAGCTGGATATATTGGTTCCCATACAGCTGTTGAACTTATTTCAGCGGGCTTTGATGTTGTTGTTGCCGATAATTTTTCAAATTCGGATTTGTCAGGTATTGAAGGTGTAAGAAAGATTACTGGATATGATTTGGCTTTAGAGAGAGTTGATTGTTGCAATAAGGATGCATTTAGGAAGGTCTTCGAGAAATATGACTTTCAGTCGGTAATACATTTTGCTGCATTCAAGGCTGTGGGCGAATCCGTTTCGGACCCGATGAAGTATTACCGTAACAATCTAGTTTCTTTCATGAATGTTGTGGATTTGATGAGAGAATACTCTCGTCGTAACATTCTGTTTTCCTCTTCGGCCACAGTTTACGGAGAGGCTGATGAACTTCCTGTGACGGAACTTACGCCACGTAAACCTGCTATGTCTTCGTACGGAAATACAAAACAGATATGTGAGGATATTCTTAGAGACTCTACCTCGGCATATGAGAATCTTTATGGAATAGCATTAAGGTATTTCAACCCAATAGGTGCGCATCCTTCTGCTCTTATAGGTGAATTGCCAAGGGGCGTTCCTCAGAATCTGGTGCCATATATAACCCAAACAGCAGCAGGAATACGTGAGTGCCTGAGCATTTTTGGAGACGATTATCCTACCGAAGATGGATCGTGTCTTCGTGATTACATTGATATAGTGGATTTGGCTAAAGCCCATGTAGCAGCTCTTAAACGCATGGTTGAAAACAAGTCAGAGTCAACGTATGAAGTATTCAATGTTGGAACTGGTCGCCCGGTTTCCGTCTTCGAACTTGTTCGTACATTCGAAAGTGTGAACAACCTAAAGCTTAACACTAAGGTGACACCACGCCGAGCAGGTGATGTTGTGAAAATTTGGGCAGATGTAAAAAAGGCTGAGGAAAAACTTGGTTGGAAGGCAACGCGCAGTTTGGATGATACATTGCGCTCTGCATGGGCATGGGAGCAGTATGTTAGACGAAAATAGACAGTTCAAATTCATGCCGGGTTTGAATTTGTTATGATATCGTATAAATTTGTTGTGTAAATTATTTTTTGAAATATGGAGTACTCCAATTTTTTGAAGGAATATAAGCCTGCCCCTTCGCAGGAAGAAGTGCAAAATGCAGTTGAAAAGCTGAAGGAATTATCGTTGAAGAATCGTAATACGGATGTATACAGATTCGCTCTTTCGGCAATAGATCTTACAACGCTTACATGCAACGACTCTAGAGAATCCGTAACGGCCTTTGCAAAGCGAGCTTCGGATTTTCCAAATGCCTATCCAGGCATTGATAATGTAGCTTCAATTTGCGTTTATCCTGCCTTTGTTGAAACTGTTGGCCTTGCTTTGGGCGATGCCCCAATGCGAATAACTTCTGTTGCTGCCGGCTTCCCAGCCTCGCAGACTTTTCTTGAGGTGAAGATGCTAGAAGTGGCGATGTCCGTAGAAAATGGTGCGGACGAAGTCGACATTGTAATGAATGTTGGCAAAGTTCTTCAGGGAGCGTACGACGAAGCTGCGAACGAAGTGGAGATGATTCGCCAAGAAATGGACGAAGATATTACACTGAAGGTAATTCTTGAAACGGGAGCTTTGAAGACTCCTGAACTTATTTGGAATGCATCTTTAATTGCTATGTATGCCGGTGCGGACTTTATTAAGACATCGACCGGAAAGATTGATGTTGCGGCAACACCAGAAGCAGCATTCGTAATGTGTAACGCTATCAAAGCATACTACGAAAAGACTGGACGTAAGGTCGGCTTTAAGGCAGCGGGTGGTGTACGCACACCGGAAGATGCCGCTTTGTATTACACTATTGTAGAGCAGGTCCTCGGCAAAGAGTGGCTTACTACCGATCTCTTTAGAATTGGAGCCTCATCGGCCGCGAACAATCTTCTTTCTGCCATTGTCGGCTCTGAGGTAAAACATTTTTAAGATAATTAGGCGCCCGAGGGCGCTTTTTTTTACTATGAATTTCACAGGCGTATTACTAGGTGTTGCAGTTTTTTTGCTTATAGGACTATTCCATCCAATAGTGATTAAGTCTGAGTATTATTTTGGGAAGAAGTGCTGGTGGGCCTTTGCCTTGGCAGGCCTTCTTTTCTGCATTCTTTCACTTTGCACTTCATCCATGGTGCTTTCGACACTTTTGGGTGTTACAGCTTTTAGCTGTTTTTGGTCCATACTTGAACTTTTTGAACAAGAAAAACGCGTAAAAAAGGGATGGTTTCCTAAAAATCCCAAACGCAAATAAGATTCAAATAACACAGAATTTTATTCGAACGACATTCGAAATATAGTTTTCTATTTGAAAGAAAGTGTAAAAAGAAGGATGACAACCAATAAGGTGTGTTGCTTTGTATGAGGCTCCGCGAAGGGGGTGTTTTTGAAGTTCCCAGGTAGAGATACCTTTGAGCTGAACTTAAACACCAACACTATGGGAACATTTATACCAGTCCA
>JAGHTK010000147.1 GCA_018065435.1 Candidatus Alistipes equi | reverse complement strand
CAATGCTGGCCGTACCGATTATATCTTCGAAATGAAATACTATTCAGGATTGTATCCTATATCGGCAGAAGATGCAGACAGTATTGAAAATAAAGTCAATGCATTCTCGACAAGTCCAATGCACAAAATCACACATTCAATTCAGGTAATCATTGTAACCACGAAAGGCGTGGCTAACGGAACACACAGAGATGCAATCAATCAAGTAATTACGCTTGAAGATCTGTTCAAGTAATCTCTCATTGGATACTCATACACAAGAGCTGGTGCTTTCAATGGTGCCAGCTCTTTTTTAAACTACCCGCACCATCACTTGGCTGATAATCATCTACAATTCAATGTTTTACATTTAGTAGCGTGTCTAACTTAATGGTACATGCAGGGTGGGCAGGCAAAGCCTTCGAACGTGTCTGCATGCAGCATATAAGTCAGATTAAGGAGGCACTCGGCTTCTCGGCTGTAGTGAGCAGCGTTCATTCCTGGTCGTACAAAGGCGAGAAGGACCCTGTAAGTGGAAAGACGATTCACAAGGGAGCACAGATAGATCTCCTGATTGACAGAAACGATGATACCATCAATCTCTGTGAGATTAAATACACCAATGCCGAATATACGATTACTGAGGAAGAGGATGAAAAAATCAGAAACCGTAAAGAGGCTTTCGTCCGTAAAACCGAAACGGAGAAGACCATCCTTCTTTCGATGATAACCTCTTTTGGTTTGACTCCTGGAGGTTACTCAAACGACATACATTGCCAGCTAACAATGGCAGACCTTTTCAGGTAAAAACAAGACAATTTTAGAGACGATTATTCTTCAAAAAAAAGCCATTCTTCAGGGTCAAAATAGTGTTTACACACTGTTTACAAATGGCATCTAACTTGTTGATAATAAGTTGTACTTTTCAGCCGCACAGTCAGCAATAAAGTCCAGCCACTCATCTGTCATCTCCTTGAAATCAAGGATGTCGAGTTCTTCATCTGGAGTATATTCATACGTTTATAACATAGGAGTGTCATACTTATTAGCCCAGCGCACTGCCTGTTTTACAAAGATGGTACAATAAAATACCGCATACGATGACGTAGGCATCAAAAAAATTACGGGAAAAAGCATCAAGCATTAAAAAATCCTACTGAGTAGTTACGCAAGCTTCATGATTATATTGCATAATTATTGAGTATTTTACTATTTTTGTGTGTCATGGTGTTGTAGGTGAATTGTCTATGTGGAAAGTAAAAAAAGTCTACATGGTACATCAATGTAGTGGTATGCGCCCTTGAATGCCATCAAACAAGAGCATAAAATTTACGATGAAAAAAAGATTCGATCCTGTTGCAGGATGCAATGCAGACATAATTACGTGTATTACCTCAAGTGAAGAAGTTCGCTCGGCTAACGATGATATACAGTTCAAGGTAAGGCTCTGTGTGGAGGAGGTAGAAGAAAATATTCTTGCATACTCCGGTACAACCTGGCTGGAGGTTTGGACAGCCATCGAAGAGGGCTACCTTGCAATAGGTTTCCGAGATGGTGGAGTAAAATTTGATCCAACAATCGCTAAAGATCCTGACATTATGGCTCCCGTTGACAAACGCGCAATAGGCGGTTTGGGCATTTTCATCTGCAAGCAAATGATGAATGTCTTGGATTACAGATATGAAGATGGATGCAATGTTTTTGTAATGAAAATCAAATTACCGTGAAAAAGATAATAGTTCTTCTAGTTGCCGTGCTAATGAGCATAGGCGCAAATGCTGAAAAGATTATATTCATGCCACAATGGACGCCTCAAGCTCAGTTTGCAGGATTCTATGTAGCAAAAGAGATGGGGTTTTACGAGAAGGAAGGTTTGGATATTGAGATTAAACATATCAGTTCTGGCTCATCCAAATCTGCACTTACGGAACTAACCGAAGGAAAAGTACATATTCTTGGACAACAGTTAATACCTACGATAAAGGCGCGTTCAAAAGGAATCAAGCTACTTAACATTTTGCAGATTACACAACGAAGTGGACTAATGTGTGTCTCGCACACTCCGTTAAGTGGGATTGAAGAACTGAACAATATGAAAATAGGAAACTGGAAAGCAAATTCTTCAGAATTCTGTGACATAATCGAATCGTATAAGCATCTTAATATAAACTGGGTTACAATGCTTAACGGCATAAGTCTATATATCCACAAAGTGGTAGATGCTACGCTTTGTTTCAGTTATAATGAATATATATCACTGTTACTTGCCGTGGGCGACATCCCGAAGGAAAACATCCTTTATTTCTATGATTATGGCTACAAATGCCCGGAAGATGGACTGATTGTAATGGAGGCGTACTACAACAAAAATAAGGATGTAATAGATCGTTTTGTAAAAGCAACCAAACGTGGTTGGAACTATGCCAGAACACATCGTCATTACGCCGTAGATGTAAGTATGAAATATTGCAAGGAAAATCACATAATAACAAATCGAGCAAAACAAGAAATGATGCTAGACGAATACCTTGCGCTTCAAATCAATCCAATGACAGGCGAAGCGGATTTTGCTCCGGTAGACGAAATGACATTCAATGACATAGTGAATGCTCTTCTAATGACAAATCATATTACTGTAAAAACTACCTATAAAGAAGTTGTTCGATGAAACCGATTCAAAAATCATTCTCTACAAGACTAAGTCTAAATATTCTTCTGGCAACTTCGTTGCTTTTCATCGTTGCAATCGGAATAGCTTCCATTTCTTCCCATATGCTCATTTCAAAGGAAGCAGAGCTTTCTGCATCACATCTTCTGGATGCCACAATCAACGAAATTGAGCTGTCAATGAGAGAAATCGAAACAGAAGTCAAGGGTACAGCATGGATGGTTGACGAGAAAAAAAATGATCCACAAGCGATGTACGCTTTAACTGCAGAAGCAATAAAACGTAACAGTAAAATTGAAGGATGCGCCATTGCTTTTTCTGCAAACTACTACGATGGACACTATTACTTCTCGCCATATTCATACAGGGATTCCAGTACAGGTGAAATAAAGACCAAGCAGTTAGGCAATGAATCATGGGACTATTTCTATATGGATTGGTACCAGATACCTGCACTGAGCGGTAAGGATGGATGGTGCGAACCTTATTTCGACGAAGGAGGTGGCAAGTTCTATATGTCCACATACTCATATCCGCTTAAGGACAAAAACGGAAAACTAATTGCGATTATCACGGCGGATGTCAGCATTAGATGGATTACAGAACTTTTGGAAACCATCAAACCTTACGAAACCTCAAAAGTATACCTAATAAGCCGTAGCGGTAGTTATATCAATACCGAAAGTGACAGCAGTCTTTTCGGAGAGACTATCTATTCCAAATTACATTACATCGAAGATAGTGATAATGACATCCATACACTCGTATCAAAAATGATGAGTGGTGAAAAGGGAATGGACAAATTCTCCAGAAAGAACCAGATGTCGTTTTCAGTTTTTGGTCCTCTGGCCAATGGGTGGATTCTATCCATATTGTGCGATTACAAGTCGGTTCTTGCAAATACATCCAAAATGCAATCCATTCTAATTATAGTAGGAATCATCGGATTGTTACTAATCTTCGCACTATGTTACGGCATTGTAAAGAAAAACACATCACCACTTGCTGCACTATCCTCTTCCGCACTGCGCATTGCAAAAGGAGATTTCGATACAACTCTTCCAGAAATAGAATCAGATGATGAAATCCAGCAACTGAAAAACTCATTTGACTATATGCAGCGCTCCCTGAAGGAATATATTGCATCCCTTAAAAAAAGTACTGCCACAAACGAACGATTTGAAAACGAACTGAGCGTTGCAAGCAAAATACAGATGTCCATGTTGCAGAAAGTTTTCCCGCAGCATGATAAGTTTGATTTGTATGCTCTTCTTAAACCTGCGAAGGAAGTCGGAGGTGATTATTATGACTTCTTTCTCAAAGGAAATCTTCTATACTTTACAATAGGCGATGCAGCAGGTAAAGGCATTCCTGCAGCAATTGTCATGGCCATTACAAAATCCATATTTCATTTCGTTGCAGGGATGGGACTCAGCCCGGAAGATATGGTGAAAAAAATCAACAACTCCATAAGTGAAGGAAATGATAACGGAATGTTTGTAACAATGTTCGTCGGATGTCTTAATTTGGATACTATGGAGTTGACATATTGCAATGCAGGTCACAACCCTATCATTATTAACGGCAATTTCCTCGATGAAAAGCCTAATATAGCTTGCGGACTCATTCCTGATTTTGACTACAAGATTCAAAGTATACAACTACAGAAGAATTCACAACTTATCATTTACACCGATGGCGTTAATGAAGCAGAATGCCAGGATGGTAAACAATTCGGAAACGATCGTCTTGTAGAGTGGACAAAACAAACTGGCGCCCTTAATTCACAGCAAGATATCTGTATGAATCTCTTGTATGCTATACAAACATTCACACAGGAGAACGAACAGAATGATGACATTACAATAATGGCTATCAAAATCAAGTAAGAGCCATTAAATCAAAGCATCACAATCGCTTACAGAAAAATTTGTCACTATGGAATTTATTACTGTAAAAAAAGATTCAAACATACTCATCACAATATCCGGAAGACTTGACACATCCAGTTCTGATGAATTTCTACGAGAAATGACACCTGTTCTAGAGGGTGATGAGAAAAGTGTTGAAATTGATTGCACGAATTTAGAATACGTTTCAAGCCAAGGACTACGAATATTTCTCATGTTGCAAAAAAAAGTAGTTGCAAGACAAGGGCAAATGACTCTGGTTAATCTAAGACCCTATATTAAGGAAGTATTCCATATCACAGGCTTTACAAAAATTATCAACATCATCTAGTTTTTTATTCGACTTTAGCATTTGTAACTTCGTGATATTAAATCTATCATGTCAAGCAAGGAGAAGAATCCACAGGAAAATTTCCTGCAAAGATGCCTTTTGTGGTGAATGTAACGATTTATATTACACTTAAGCCAAAACATACGTACTTGTTTTCAGTAATGGACTTGATGTGAAAACCAAACGCTAAAGTTGAATTTTTTATAACTATTCGGAACATAAGTTTCCATTTACTATGAAAATTAAAAACGGACTACTAGCGCTGAGTCCATTGGTGCTCTTTTTAGTCATATACGTAACGTCATCTGTAATGGCCGGTGACTTTTATCGCATTCCCATAAGCGCCGTATTTGCCATTGCATGCATATATGCCGTTATCATTTCCAAAGGGGAGTTACAGAAACGGCTGGAAGGTTTCTCAATCGGTGCAGGACACCCGAACATCCTTCTTATGATATGGATATTTATTCTGGCAGGTGCATTTGCCGGTGTTGCAAAGGATATGGGAGCGGTTGATGCTACGGCCGATGTAGCGATGTCTATAGTTCCTGGAAAGATGCTTTTTGCCGGGTTGTTCCTTACATCATGCTTTATATCACTAGCCGTTGGAACAAGCGTTGGAACTATTGCTGCCCTGGCTCCAATTGCAGCTGGAATGGCCGTATCCTGTGGTGAAAGCAAGGCGTTTATGGCAGCCATCGTTGTAGGTGGCGCGTTTTTTGGAGACAACCTTTCATTCATATCGGATACAACGATTGCCGCTACGCGTGCCGTTGGATGCAAGATGAAAGATAAATTCAAGACAAATATAATCATCATTCTGCCGGCAGTGCTTATTGTCAGTGCATTGTATCTTTACCATGGATGGGGCCTAAATATTGCAACGTCTTCGGGAATGGATGAATGGTACAAGCTTCTGCCATATATCCTTGTTATTGTCATGGCCCTTTGGGGAGCAAATGTGACGCTGATTCTAAGTCTTGGCATTTTTAGTTCGGCCTTAATAGGATTCTTATCTGGCGATTTTAACTGGATAGGACTTCTCATTTCAATGGGTAAGGGCATAGCCGGAATGAGTGAGCTTATAATTGTCACACTTATGGCAGGAGGACTTTTGGAACTTATCCGCCGTGGCGGAGGTCTGGATTTAATTATCAAAGGACTCACGAAAAACGTTGCAAGCGCTAAAGGTGCCCAGTTTAGCATTGCAGTTCTTGTCATGCTTGCAAACTTATGCACAGCGAACAACACTATCGCCATCATTACAACGGGAGAAATTGCAAACGACATTGCAAAACGCTTCAGGATAAGTCCTCAAAAAACAGCCAGCCTTCTTGACACATTTTCATGTTTTGTACAGGGGCTCATTCCATACGGAGCACAGATTCTTATGGCAGCAGGTATTTGCGCAGTATCATCAGCAGAGATTATCCCAGTGCTTTTCTACCCTATGATTATGGGAGCATTTGCAATACTCTCAATCATTTTTGATTATCCTAAAAAGAAAAAGTAAAGAGAAACTTTACGCCTAAGGAGCGTTGCTTTTTTTAATGTTATCTAAAAAAGGTGATGCCTCTAAAGGGCTTTTTTGTTCAAAACCAAAATAAATAGATATTCATAATGTTTTGCAGAATGTATATTTATTCATAATTTTGTCTGCGTTTTGAATATTATTACACCGTGAACGAAAAAATCAATCGAATAAGAATTATCGAGGATTTGATAAAATCCGGAACATTTACAACACAGGATCACCTGCAGCAAAAACTTGCAGAGCTTGGAATTGAAGTGACACAGGCAACCCTTTCAAGAGATATAAAGGAGATTGGAGCCACGAAAATCACAGACCATACGGGCGTTCAGAAGTATGCTTTAAGAAAGTTTTCGCAAATAAAAAGCAACCTGCATCTAGATAACGTTGAGATTTCCGGACAGCTATGCGTTCTACATTGCCAACCGGGATTCGCTTCCGCCGTGGCATCCGTAGTTGATGGAGCACACATTGAAGCAGTGATGGGTACAATCACTGGGGATGATACTGTTATGGTTATGCTTCGACTAGAAGCAAATCAGCAAAAGATCAGAGAGATTCTTAATACTCTTTTCGACATCTCGGATATAATGGTTAGAATAGCAACAGAAGCGGATACAAAATTCGCCAACGACATTGTAAATGAAATCTATATCTCATCTTTGGAACGCAAGACCGGCATTGCACAACGCACTCCAGAATACATTTGCGAAAAGATACTTGCAGGCAAGGCCGTGATTGCAACAAGCAGCAACGATCAGTTTGCAGGCTTTTCCTACATTGAATCATGGGGCGAAAAAAAATACGTTGCAAATTCAGGTTTGATTGTGGCACACAGATTTCGCGGAATGGGAATTGCAAAGAGAATCAAAGAACTCACCTTCCAACTTTCTCGTACACTATTTCCCGAAGCAAAGATTTTCTCTATTACAACAGGTGCTGCAGTAATGAAAATGAATTACCAATTCGGATTTCGTCCAGTACCGTTTACCGAATTGACAGATGATCCGGAATTCTGGAAAGGTTGTGAAGGATGCCGGCACTTTGACATACTTAAAAGTCACGAATACAAAATGTGCATCTGCACAGGACTACTTTATGAACCAAATGGAAAATAACGATATGAACAAAAAGAAGGTTGTTGTCGCCTTTAGTGGCGGACTTGATACATCATATACGGTAATGTATCTAACGAAGGAAAAAGGATACGAAGTTCATGCAGTGTGTGCCAATACAGGAGGGTTCTCCCAAGAACAACTTCTCCTTAACGAAAAAAACGCATATAAACTTGGCGCCAGTAAGTACATTACGCTTGATGTGAAGGATGAATATTATGCAAAGAGCCTGAAATATATGATATTTGGTAATGTGCTTCGCGGTGGCACATACCCCATATCTGTATCCTCCGAACGTATTTTTCAAGCATTGGCAATTGCACGATACGCTAAGCAAATCGGGGCAAATGCCATTGCGCATGGTAGTACAGGGGCTGGAAACGACCAAGTCCGCTTCGATATGACATTTCATGTGATGTGCCCCGATATGGAAATCATCACACTTACCAGAGATAATAACCTTAGCCGCAAGGAAGAAGTTGATTATCTAAACAAGGGAGGATTCAGTGCGGATTTTACAAAACTTAAATACTCATACAATATTGGTATTTGGGGAACATCAATATGCGGAGGAGAAATTCTGGATAGTAAACAGGGACTGCCTGAAAGCGCATTTTTGAAGCATCCGACCAAAACAGGTGAACAAGAAATAAAAATTGGATTTAATAAAGGAGAAATCGATTCGGTAGATGGTGTGCATTACGATAATCCAATTTTAGCAATTCTAGCCGTTGAACAAATAGGCGCTTCGTGGGGCGTTGGAAGAGATATTCATGTGGGAGATACAATCATAGGAATCAAGGGACGTGTAGCCTTCGAAGCCGCGGCTCCGATGATGATAATTGCCGCACACAAGCTTTTGGAGAAGTTCACCCTAAGCAAGTGGCAACAATATTGGAAGGATCAGGTGGGTAACTGGTATGGTATGTTTCTTCATGAGAGCCAATATATGGAACCGGTAATGCGTGATATCGAGGCCATGCTGGAAAGTAGTCAACGAAACGTGAACGGCGTTGTTACCCTGAAGTTGCGTCCATATTGCTTTGAAACCGTTGGAGTGGATTCTAGGGACGATCTTGTAAAGAACAAACTCGGAGAATATGGCGAAGGAGCCAAAGGATGGACATCTGATGAGGCTAAGGGCTTCATTAAGGTGATGTCTACCCCACTTCGTGCATACTATCTTAACCATCCGGAGGAACTTCAATGATTCGGGTTGGTATTATGGGAGCCGCAGGATACACTGCGGGAGAGCTAATAAGAATACTTGTAAACCATCCTCAAGTAGAAATCATCTTTGCCCAATCGGAAAGCAATGCAGGAAATCCTGTAAGAGATATCCACGAGGGTCTTATTGGAGAAACGGACATGCGTTTTTGCAAGGATGTCGAACTAGACTCTATTGATGTTTTGTTTATATGTAGAGGACATGGTGCAAGTTCTGTCTTTTGGCAGACACACAAAGCACCAAAATCGCTTCGCATCATCGACCTTGCCGAGGATTTTCGCGATGAAAGTGAAGGATATGTATATGGACTGCCTGAGTGGCAATACGCTCGTATCGAAGGTGCTCTAAAAGTTGCCAACCCTGGCTGCTTTGCAACGGCAATACAGCTATCGTTACTTCCACTGGCAAGCGCAGGTCTTCTTTCCGGTGAAGTATGTGTCACAGCCGTAACAGGCAGTACCGGAGCAGGCCAGAAGCCGTCCCCAACAACTCACTTTAGCTGGAGAGCAGACAACATCTCGGCATATAAGGTACTTGAGCATCAGCATCTAAAAGAAATACGAAGAAATCTTATGAAGGCTTCCTCCTCAGATACGCAGCCCCTTATCAACTTCATTCCACTTCGAGGCGATTTTACAAGGGGAATTTTTTCCACGGCATGCCTTGAGTGTAAGATGGAAGAGGAGCAGGTGCGAGAACTTTTCAAAAAGTATTATATGAATTCGGCCTTCACTTTCATATCCGATTCTCCGGTTGATCTGAAACAGGTGATAAACACGAACAAATGTGTAATTGACACTCAGGTGCACGATGGGAAGCTGGTTGTAAGTTGTGTGATTGACAACCTTTTGAAAGGCGCCAGTGGCCAGGCAGTGCAAAACATGAACATCATGTTCAAACTTCCGCAAAAGGAAGGTCTCAGACTTAAAGCATCAGCATTTTAATATGAAACTTTTTGATGTATACTCTTTGTTCGATGTAACTCCCGTAAAGGCAAAAGGATGCCGCATATGGGATAGTAATGGCATTGAATATCTTGACATGTACGGAGGACACGCAGTAATTTCCGTAGGGCACTCCCACCCTTTGTACATTCATGCACTAGAAAGCCAACTTGAAAAAATTGGGTTCTACTCGAACAGCGTTCAAAACAATCTACAAAAAGAACTCGCTCAAAAACTTGGTGAAGCATCCGGTTATCCAGACTATTCTCTTTTTTTAGACAATTCAGGAGCAGAGTCTAATGAAAATGGTATGAGGCTCCGCGAAGGGGGTGTTTTTGAAGTTCCCAGGTAGAGATACCTTTGAGCTGAACTTAAACACCAACACTATGGGAACATTTATACCAGTCCA
>JAGHTK010000039.1 GCA_018065435.1 Candidatus Alistipes equi | reverse complement strand
AATAGGAAAGTAGTCATCTACGCGCGTCGATGGCTACTCTTTTTTTCTGGTGTAATCGTCAACTTGCTACGATTACTACTCCCGTTCACAAGAGTTATCGTCGTAGGCCTACGATCAGAACTCCCAGACTCAGGAGTTGTCGTCGTAGCGCGTGGATGAAAGAATCCAGAAGCAGGAGTTATAAGCCATAGAGATAAACGTCTTGTCTATCTTCTTAATTTTAACTTCCTATCTTCGATGATAAAGCCTGAATAGTTCTCCTTGACTGGTCTGCCAAGAATGTCATAGCTCTTTGTGGCAGAAGGATCTATGCTAATCTGTCCGATTGACAAAGCCTCTTCGGCATCATCTATTATGGTGAAATACTGCCACAAGCCTTCGTTCTCGTATGCAGATTTACAGCCTGCAGGAACATGAAGCGTACCATTGAATACTTGGAATGGATGCCAGCGACCATTAGTGTATGGAGGCACAGGATTCAGGCTTATGATTTCGGTCAGTGCCCAATCATTCTGAAACGCATACTCCTCAATTAACTCCAGCTGAGCAGGAAGTACGATAGAGGGTAGATTGGTACAGCCAAAAAATGCATATTTTTCAATCTTTTTAAGATTTGCAGGCAGTTTTACAGAAGTAAGGCTTGTACAGCTACCACAAGTTTGCCTTTGAATTTCAGTTATATGGTCTGGGAATTCTATAGATTGCAAACTTGCACAGCCTCTAAATGCTCCAATTAAATCGGTTACGCCATCAGGAATGTTGATACTCTCAAGACTGCTACACATCTCGAAAGCATAGCTTATATTTTTAATTTTTTCAGGAAGATGTATCGATTTGAGGTTCTTGCAACCGTAGAATGCAGAAACGATACTTGTTACATTTTCTGGAATGTCTATTGATGTCAGATTTTGACAGCCGACAAAACCATGATCCAAATAAGTGATGCTCTCTGGCAGAGTGATCTTTTTAAGAATTGCATATTGGAATGCTGCACTTTCGACTCCCACTACAGTATATGTCATCGAATCATAAGTGACGGTTTCTGGAATTTCCAACTCTTCGAATTTGTATCTTGTCTTTTCTGTAGTAGGATCCAGATTGCAAGCCACCTCGCATGTCATTTCATCTTTTGAGACAATGTTATAATAGAGTCCGTCACACTCGAAATCATATTTGTGTTCATCCAAGTCTGGATTTAAAAAATATTTCCAGTCATCAGCTACCTTATAAGCTTCAAAACTATTTTCTGGTACAGTGACAGTACATGCGGGCTTGTGGATATCATCAAATGCACCTTTTGACATTGGTGGTACTTCTGCCAAACAAGTTATTGATGTAACATTGAAACAACCTGCGAAACATTCTGGCGCAATCAATGTTACCGATTTGCCAAAAATAATTGAATTCAACATTGAGCAGTAGAAAAAAGCTTTACCTCCGATTTCTTTTACCGAATCTGGGATTGTAACAGAAGTAAGGCTATTACAATTATAAAAGGCAGCTTCTTCAATTATTTCAACCGACTGGCCAATATGTAACGACGTCAGCATGTAACAACTATGAAACGCAGACTTACCAATACTCTTCACAGTTTCTGGTATGGTGACAGAAGATAGACTTTGGCTCCAATAAAAAGCAGAATCTCCTAAGCTCGTAACAGTATAGTCCGCTCCTTCGAATGATATGAATTTAGGAATATCTATTGAATACATTCCGTTCCACGAACTACCTTGTACAACCGTAGCCGTCTTGTCTTCTGCATTCAATTTGTAATACAATCCGTCCACCGATGTATCGTAATCATAAGCATACACTTGAAAAGTTACTGCGGATACCAGTAGTAATAACAGGAATTTGCTGATGTGTCTCATAAATTTTTGTTTTTTATATAACGTAGAAAAGTGTGAAATACTGCATGTTTTAATAATAATAATGCCTATATTTTCGAATTTGTTGACTATTATATACTGACAGAACTAGTCGATGCTGTCAATTTTGTACCATTGGCCAATTCAATTTCTGCGACAGCATAATTTCCATTTCCAAGTGCAATTCAGGCTCACATTGATATAAAAAATACAAAACAGAATAATAGAAAACGATGCGTCATAACTTTTAGTTTTAGTTGTGACGCAAAAATATAGTATTTCCTTGCAAATAAGGTATAAAAGTATTACACTTTTTACACTTTAAATATAA
>JAGHTK010000053.1 GCA_018065435.1 Candidatus Alistipes equi | reverse complement strand
AACGCCGTATGCGGTGGGCCCACCACCATCTCTTTCAAAGTTGCGAAGAACATCTTTCAAGTGGCCAACCTTACGAATGTTCTTCTCGTGACACACTGTTTTGACAAATATAGTCATAATTCATAGCTTTTCATCTTCTTTGATAGCATAGTGCCTTTAGAAATGATTTAATCTAAAAGACTAAAATGCAAGATAAAAGTCTTTCGTAAGATTCCGATAAGCCTCCGTGTAATTTCCATCAGTATCGTGGATGGAGAGTTGTTGGGAAGGATAACGGACATGTGCCTGCATTGAAAATTCCGCCATAACACGTATTGGCAAGTGACCTTCCAAGCTGCTTACGAAACACTCCCTTATGGGAAACATCAAAGTTTTCGAAAGAAAAAGAGAATATTCCCGTACAGGAAGAATCAAAGCAAAGCGACCATTCTCTGAAAGCAATTCCCTTGTACGGCTATCCAAAGAATCAAAAGGAAGAAAGTCATTGTTTCGTGAAATCTCTCTATGATGTTTGTTGGATGGAGTTGAACATGGAAAATATGGAGGATTCGATACAATCAAGTCATAGCGTTTCTTCGACATAAAATCCTGATATGAAACACACTCTGCGTACATTCTTTGGGAAAAGGCAGATGATGCGAAATTCTTTGAGGCGCACGCAATAGCCTCGGCCGATATGTCAATTCCCGTAACGAAAGCATTCGAAGAACGGAAGGCTAGTTGCATAGCAATAACTCCTGTACCTGTTCCAACATCCAAAATTTCTCTCTCGCTACCATCAAGTGATACCCATGCCCCCAAAAGAACGGCATCCGTACCAATTTTTTGTGGGGCACCTGACTGCTCAAGTGAAAAATGTTTGAATGAAAAGATACTATTCTTCATGATTGACACCAGCTCCAAAGAGTGCAAAATCAAACCTCACAGGATCCTCCCTGTCATAAAGGCGCAAAGATTCCGTTATTTCAACCGTAGCTTTCCAATCGGCTTGCTTCCTTTTAAGAAGCGAAAACTTTCGTCCTACACGAGAGGTATGGACATCAAGTGGAAGAAAAAGTTCCGATTTTGGAATCGTCTTCCAAAGTCCAAAATCTATATTATGTTCATCACTACGTACCATCCACCTTAAGTACATATTAAGACGTTTACACGCAGCTCCTTTTAAGATATTTGAAACGTGTTTTTCACAATGTGAAGAGTGCTCCGTTTGAAAGAATTCCTCCCTGAAAGCAGCTAGAGTCTTATCTATCGCGCCATTCGAAGCATATAAGGATTCAAACAACTCTCCAAGACTTCCCCACTTACGACACAGGTTTCCCAAACAGATGATAAAATCCTGAAAATCCGCTCCGCTGAATGTACGGTATACAAAATTTTCAAGGGATTTTATTTCATTTTTGGATGCCGAAAGGACAAAATCATATGGAGCATCGTCCATCCGTTGCATCATCTCCCTGGCACTAGAGAGTATGGCACGTCTATTTCCCCAGGCAATGGTTGAACTAAGGAAGCCCGATATTTCAATGTCTTCCTTCTTTGAGTAACGATGTGGAATACTTATCGGGTCATTTTCGATAAATTGTGGAACGGCGAAACGCTCATAAAGCATCTCAAGTCGTTCCCTAAGTTCCTCACTGGGCAAAAAGTTTTCCATCACGCATAACTATTATTCTATCGGCTCTTGCCGAAAGTTCCTTATCATGAGTAACCATCAAAAGTGTACTTCCACACTGGCGGCACATTGAAAAAAGAGCATCGCAAACTTCATCACGATTAAATGTATCGAGATTGCCTGTAGGTTCATCCGAAAAGATTATTTTCGGAGAATTCATCATAGCACGGGCTATTGAAACACGTTGACATTCGCCTCCTGAAAGTTGCGCCGGCATATGTAAAACACGTTCACTTAAATGCAACTTTTGAAGAAGCTCCAAAGCCCTAGCCTTGACATTCTTTTTGTTTTCCCCTGCAATAAGCGATGGCATCATAACATTTTCCAAGGCTGTAAACTCCGTAAGAAGGTTATGCATCTGAAAAATGAATCCCATATTGCGGTTACGAAAGGCAGAAAGTTCTTTCTCAGAAAGTTTATAAATATCCTGAGAATCGACTTCGACCGTGCCTGAAGTCGGTCTAAGCAAAGACCCAAGGCACTGCAAAAGCGTACTTTTGCCTGCACCAGACGCACCTACAATAGAGACAATCTCTCCTTGCTCTATGTCAATATCAACATTGGAAAGAACATTCAACGAGCCAAAACTCTTACATAAATTACGTGCTTTTATCATTAAGAATCAATAATTTAATTGTCTGTATATTTTAATAGTCATAACAGCCGAAGCCACATCATGTACTCGTAGTATGGAAGCTCCCTCCTCCAAAGACTTCAAAAGAAGAACCTGTGTCGGTGCCAAAGCCTGTTCCACATCGATTCCCAATAGTGAACGAATCATTGACTTTCGCGATAATCCTACAAGAACCCGATATCCAAGTGATGAAATCGAACTAAGGTGCGAAAGAAGTTCATAGTTTTGTTCCGTAGTCTTTGCGAATCCGAATCCGGGATCAAGGATTATATCAGATAGACTATACCCCTCTTTTTCCAGAATCGCAGCACGCGAAAGAAGATAATGCTTAACCTCTTTAGTAACGTCTTGATAGTGGCACATAGACTGCATCGTAGAAGCAGTACCACGCATATGCATTAGAACTATCTTTAGAGCGCGAGACAAAACTGTTTGAGCCATATTTTCATCAGCCTCCATAGCAGAGATATCATTTACGATAAAACCTCCTATCAAATCATATGAGCGCTTAACAATCTCACTTCTAAATGTATCAATAGATATTGTAATATCATTGGAAACGCGCCTTACGGCCAATATTCCTTCACGGACTCGCTCCCACTCCTGAGAAAAAGAAACCGGTTGTGAACCCGGACGTGTCGAGCAACCGCCGATATCTATAATTGACGCGCCCTGTCGGATAAAATCCTCCGTACGACGTTCTATCTGAGGAGAGGTCCTAGCTCTGGATGAAGCATAAAAAGAATCATCCGTCACATTTAGAACGGCCATAACATCGATATGTCGTTCACATTGCATTTTCTACAGCCCAGATTTGATTTTAAGTCTGGCATCAAGTTCCGCTACATCCTTTTCAACATCCTCCAAACTAATATTGACAATCGAAACATCGGCAAGAGACTGAATTTCATCATCTGACATTTGGGCGTTGATTCTTTTTAGAATCTCTTCTCGAGTTTGATTATCACGCTTAATGGCACGTTCCACGCGAAGAGCCTCTGGAGCAAGAACTGCAATCACAAAATCGACATCTTCACGCATGCCTGCCTCGAAAAGAATAGCACTTTCAATTATCGTATATGGTTCCTCGGCATGTTGTTCACACCATTTTCGAAAGTCGATTTTGACCTTAGGATGAACTATCGAATTAAGTTTTTTTAGTGCAGTGTCACTATGAAAGACCTTTTTTGCAAGAACCTTCGGACAAAGTTTGCCTTCACAATATGTATCTTCTCCGAAATATTCCACTATAGAGTGTCGTATTGAAGAAGATGAATTCATCAACTCACGTGCTCTTACGTCTGAGATATAGACAGAAATCCCAAGTTTTCTAAAAAACGACGCTACGGTACTTTTGCCGCTACCGATACCTCCACACAAAGCTACACGAATCATTTCTTGACGTATGGAATTTCAGGGATATCTCCTACGGATACAACCTTAATATCCGAAAACTTAAGTGAAAGGTAGGAATGCAAGGATGAAGGTTTAAGAATTATTACCTTGTTTGGCTCTGCTTTCTCGGATTGTCCATCATAGGTATATGAAGTTGTCTTTACAGAGTAGCTGACATCCTTCAAATCCAGTTCAATCTCTGATGGCGACATATAGTAATGGAGTAAATTTGTTCCTTTACCCTCAAACACACAAGGAATTACAACGTTTTCACCACGAACAACCACTTTCAAATCGAAATTGGTCGTATAGGAATAGCTCAGCTTGGTGATGTACCACAAAGTGAACGATATTAGGAGCATCGCAAGGAAGCTCGGCGAAAGTTGTCTACGTATTTTATCAAACATACCCATAGTCCTACAATTTACAATTCAAGCCAAGCGCCAAGTTCCGTGTAAATCTTATTTGCTATGAATTCCATAGCCTTGGAACTAGGATGACAGCCCGAACCCGTTGATGGGTTATAGTCATGTTTTGGCATATATGTCTGATCGTTGAATCCGTTTACCTGCATAAGGTCGACACAACGCAGATTATCATAACGATTACATATCTTTATAACGGATTGCTCAATGCCCGTTGAAAGATAATCACCAACAATACATACAATCTTCACAGAAGGATATTGTAGATTCATCATACGGATAAGTTTGATATATGCTTCGCAGAATGTCGTGTCATTGAGTTTTTCGGCATCACTAAGAGTTTTGGCAGCTTCAGCCGTCTCAAAGAGTGAATTGAGAATCGAATCCGATGGAGCTGTAGTAGAGCGCATAGCAACACCTGGTGCCAACTCATCCACATTATGCGCATAGTCGTTCGTGCCTCCATGAATAAGAATTATGTCCGGCTGTCCCATTCCACGTTTGTTGATGTAACGGAAACAGTAGTCCTTTCCGAACCATGTCTTGGAGCTGTAGGCCGTAGCGGTTGTACGCGCAACGGCAGTACCCGAAAAAGATATATTCTTATCTATTACAGCATCCGTCATCTTATCATACGCAAGTCGATACCAGTATGTCTGAGTCACATGTGTCAAATCGCCATCCGATGTCGGATAATGACATGAATATCCACTAGGAACAAATCCACGGAATGTTGAAATAGAGTCGCCTATAACGGATATTCTCTTCGAGTGAGATACTTCACGCTCGGTAGTCATTCCTTCCAAAACTGGGTATCCGTCTTTGTCCATCACCCATCCAAGAAGTGTATAAGTACCACTATACGCTTTAACCGATTTATTCAAATTTTCTAACAATGACTCTCCGTTTTGATATGCACATACCGTATTAAGGTCAAATTTCGGGAGCTTACTTACGGAAGGTCCCACCTGAATATCAGGGTTGAAATAGCAGTAAGAAGCACTATATACAGGACATGAATCAGAATGCACCTTAGCATACACACCACCGTAAAGAGTGGTTGGCGTTGCTGTAGAAAAACTTACCCCATCTGTCGAAAGAGAGGATTTTGAAACAGTAGAATAGCATCCCCACGAAAGTACTGATGTTGGTTTACCATTTATAAAGCCTACCAAACCTCCAAGCGTGTTATTTGTTGATGGATAGGTTCCATAAGCACTATATGATGAAAGCTTTTCGGCCCTTGTAGCACTATTAATCATAGAGAATGTACCAGATGCAACTTGAACCCATCCGACTAGACCAGCAACCAAAGTGTATCCATTGGCACCATTGTTTCCTGTTGCTTCAAGGGTTTTTCCAGCATAAATGCTGTTTACAATATCAAAATTGCAAGCTTTGTCATTACACTTTATGTAACCAGCGATGCCACCAACGCTATAAAGGCCCAAAAGATTACCATAAGCAATACAGCCACCAATTAAGGCAGGTTGTTTCGAAATACCATATCCTACAATACCTCCCACACTATGAGAATCACTTGATATGTCTCCGTATGACTTGCAATTTTCAATCGTTGAGAAGGAGTATGTAGTAAGAGTTCCCACGATACCACCTGCATAGTATGATGTAGCACTTACGTTTCCATATGAGGTACAATTTCGTATGGATATCTGGCTTTTATATGTATCGCTTACGCCCATGTAGCCACATATTCCACCGACATTCTGTGCTCCGAATATTTTAGGATATGATGTACAGTTTTCCACTACAGCTTCATCGCATCCAGCTTCATTAACCTGAAATGCACCTACGATACCTCCCGTGTGATTACCATTAGTTGAAAGGGATGCACTCTTAGAAAAGACGCAGTTTCTAGCGCTACTTGCAGTAAGTTGACCTACAATACCACCTATATAGTTGCCGCTATAAACACCTATTTTACCACTAACAACGCACTGCTCGAGTGTAGAAGCAGTTCGCGCACGTCCTGCGATACCGCCAACAAAAGGTCCCTTACCATCAAGTTTCGTACTTTCAGAAATGCTACACTTCGAAATAAGTGTCGAAATACAGTGTCCTGAAACACCACCCAAAGAGTATCCGGCTGAAATAATGGTTCCCGTTACATTACACTTTTCAATAGTGCTTTTTTCCGCAAGGCCCACAATGCCTCCTATGTTTGAAACCTTGTCCGTATAACCATCAAATGTAGCAAGTGCCGAAGATGAGATGTTACACGATACATCGCATGAAGAAATCTTAGCATTCTTGGCATAACCGGCAACAGCACCCGAATTTATTTTCGTGGCATCAAAAGATATATCTAGTTTCAGATTACAAATCTCGCCTTGAAGCATACCAAACATTCCGCAGTAAGTACCCTCACTTTCGGACGTTGCTGCAGGATGTTCCACAATACGAAGCCCCTTGATTGAGTGATTGCATCCGTCGTATTTGCCAGAAAAGGCAAGCGTAGAGGAGTATCCAATAGGATAGATTCCCGAAGATGAACTCATATCTATATCTTTAGTCTGACGATAATACTTTGGCAGGTACGAAGAAGCTGTCGAAGAATCATTGCATAGTTGTGAAAGAGTCTTTATATCTTCAGAAGATGCTATAAGATACGGATCATCCATAGTACCGCATCCGCCACTAAAGAGGGTTGATGATGCCGTAAAGATATCCATAGCATCAATCTTTGATGCTGAAAGAACAATATCCGATGTCGTTGACTGTACGGAAGATGTACCATCCGCAAAATTCACAACCATCTCAAAACCGGATGGATAAACACCTGCCGGCAGGGAAAGGAAGAAATTATCACCCGTCTGAGAGAGCTGAGCATCGGAACATGAAATTGTTACTGTATTGTTTGAAGCATCATCAAATATGACATCATACGATGGTGTAATGGTAGCCTTACCTGCAATGTTTCGCTTAGAGGATGTGAAAACGATATTGGAAATCTGCTGGTTTCCCTTCATCGCAACCTTTAGAATAGCAAATATGTTTTTGAAATGGAACGATTCACTTTCGGAAATAGCAAAGAGTGGTGCGTCACTTACAAGATCCTTGGAATAAAGTTGTGTCTGCGCAATATTAACACTAACACCTGCCTCCGAAAAAGATTCAACTGATGATGCAGGATAGAATGCATAATACTTCGAAGACTTGGCAAAATCACGGCTTTCGGTCTTAAACAGAGATAAAGTCGAATCATAGGTGAATATAGCACTTTGTGTGCCATTGTAAAGCACAACCTGATCTCCATTTACAAAAGAAACTTTTCCGTATGAGGTAGAGCCGTTTTTTAAATCAACCTCCGTACGCGTTGAATCTACATTATCGACCGTTGCTGTAAAACTGAACAGATAGCCCTCATTGAGCAAATCTTCTGTTGTATCCTTTGTGCATGTTAGAAAAGATAAAGACAGAAGAACACATAGCAAACAATATATCTTTTTCATACCATTGAATTTTTCGATTTATCCGACGTTAAGTTTCCGTATTATTTCACCAAATGGCACTCGGATTGATAAATTTCCAATATGCACTTATGTAAAGTAAAAAAAGAGAAACCCACCATAAAATTACAATAACTTTTTAACAAATCGAGAAGAGAAAAAAACAATTATTGTATACACCTGTAATTTTAGGACGATATTAAGACTACACTACCATATCTCGAAAGAATTCAAGTTATTACACACTTGATTTTCTATGGCATATTT
This sequence comes from Candidatus Alistipes equi, assembly GCA_018065435.1. Taxonomy (GTDB): domain Bacteria; phylum Bacteroidota; class Bacteroidia; order Bacteroidales; family Rikenellaceae; genus Alistipes; species Alistipes equi. The sequence goes on along the minus strand of JAGHTK010000053.1, from coordinate 3,338 downwards.
ACCTGAATCTACGAAATGACAAGGCCACACTATGAAGTGTGGCCATTGTATGAGCAATTAGAGTATTTCTATTTCTCCTTTGCCTTAGCTTTCTTTTCAGGAAGCATCTCGTAAGCAAGAGGTGTAGCAATGAATACTGAAGAATAAGTACCAACGATGACACCGATGAGAAGTGCGAAAATAAATCCGCGAATCGTTTCACCACCGAATATAAATATTGCAAGCAACGTTACCAGTGTCGTACCAGATGTATTGATTGTACGTGCCAAAGTTGAGCAAAGTGCATTGTTAATATTCTCCTTTATATTACGTTTTGGATAAAGAACGTTGTATTCACGTATTCTATCGAAGATAACCACTGTATCATTGATTGAGTAACCGATGATAGTAAGGATAGCCGCGATGAACGCCTGATCAATCTCAAGGTTGAACGGCATGAATGAATACAAGATAGAGAACATACCAATTACGATGAATGCATCGTGTACAAGAGCTGCAGTTGCACCCGTTGCCCACTGCCATTTCTTGAAACGGAATGTAATGTAAAGACCTATTGCAACCAATGAGAAGAGGATTGCCCAAATAGCTCCCATAGTCATATCCTTTGCAATAGAAGGTCCAATCTTATCGGCCGATACGATACCATTCACATCATCCTGAGTATTTTTGAATCCGTCCAATGTAATATCATATGTATAAAGAGACTTCAAAGCATTGTAGAGTTTTGTCTCAACTTCCTCTGTAACCTCTTCTGATGTGTCATCATACTTATACTGAGTAACAATACGCATCTGATTTTCCTTACCATACTGCTTTACTTCAAATGAAGCATTTGCAGCATCTTCTCCAACGAATTCTGCAGCAATAGCCTTACGTACATTCTCCGAAGAGATGTTACTATCGAAACGTACAACATATGTACGACCACCAGTAAATTCTACACCGCGATTCAAACCATGGAATGAAAGGGAAATGATTCCGGCAAGAATGATTATGGTTGAAATAACATATGAATACTTACGCTTTCCGATAAAGTCGAAATGAACATTAGCAAGCCAATTTTCGCTCCATGAACGAGAGAATGAGATAGAACCACGCTTTGCAACAACCCATTCGATAAGAATACGTGTAATAAAGATTGAGCAGAATAGTGAAGTGATAATACCTACAACCAATGTCGTTGCGAAGCCCTGTACTGGACCATTACCGAATACAAACAATACGATACCAGTAATGATTGTTGTAAGGTTACCATCTATAATAGCCGAATATGCATTCTTGAATCCGTCACGTATTGCGGTTGAAAGGCCTTTACCAGAACGAAGTTCCTCCTTAATACGCTCGTAAATGATGACATTAGCATCGACAGCCATACCCATCGTAAGAACGATACCGGCAATACCAGGCAATGTAAGAACTGCGCCGAACGAAGCAAGACAGCCAATTAAAAAGAATACGTTTGCTACAAGTGCGATATCACTCATCCAACCAGCACCCTTGTAGAACAGACCCATATAGAGAAGTACAAGGATAAACGCTAGCACAAACGAGAGAAGACCGGCGTTGATGGATTCCTGACCAAGTGAAGGACCTACAACAGTATCCTGAATGATGCGTGCAGGAGCAGGCACCTTACCAGATTTAAGTACGTTAGCCAAGTCCTGAGCCTCCTGAATTGTAAAGTTTCCAGAAATAGAAGAGTTTCCTCCTTCAATCTTCTGACGTACTACAGGAGCAGAATATACATAGCCATCCAATACGATTGCAACGCACTTTCCTACATTTTGTGCAGTCAGCTGAGCCCACTCTGAAATTCCGTTAGAGTTCATTGACATAGAAACTTCAGCAGAAGCGCCATGCTGTGCATATGATTCACGAGCATCCGAGATAACGCTTCCATCCAGTGGAGCACGGCCATCAGAACGTTCAACCTTTATTACATATAGGAATACGCGACCATCAGCAGCCTCATCAGGTTTGATTGCCCACTTGAACTGAACATCAGATGGGAAGCAGTCTCTAACCTCAGGCAAAGCAAGATATTTGTCAATAGTTGCCATGTCTGCCGTAGCTGCAGCACCGATTACAGCGCCACCTGCATAGTCAGGATTCAAAAGAGCAAGAAGAGGATTCTGTTCACGATTGTATCGACCCGTATTTTGTACGTTTTCAGCCTCCGTCTCAGCCTCAGCCTTCTTTACCTCATCCAAAAGTGCAGGGGTTTCACCCTTATTTTCTTCCTTAGCAACAACGGTTTGCTCTACAGGAGCATTTTCCTTTGAAACTTCCTCTGCATATAAGGTCTTAACAACTCTATCAGCGGAAAGAAGAGCAGGAAGCAAATCCTGTCCGTTGTATGTAGTCCAAAATTCCAAAGAAGCTGTACCCTGAAGGAGCTTTCTTACACGTTCAGGTTCCTTAACTCCTGGAAGTTCGACAAGTATACGGTTGGAATTTGGTAGACGCTGAATGTTAGGCTGTGTTACACCGAAGTGGTCGATACGGCTACGGATAATATTGAAGGAAGCTGCAATTGCATCATCTGTTTCTTTCTTCAAAATCTTTACGATTTCCGCATCGCTCATACCAGCCTTGATATCCTTGCGGTCCGGACTTATGAAAATGTCAACCAGTGGAGATCCGTTTGATACCTTAGCATATGCCTCGGCAAACGTTTCAATATATCCACCTGTACCTTCTTTAAGAGCTTTGTTAGCACTTTCAATAGCTTCAATGAATGCTGGCTCATTCTTCGAATCACCGGCAAGGGACTTAACAACATCCTCTACCTGAATTTCGAGCATGACATTCATTCCACCCTTAAGGTCAAGACCAAGGTTAATCTCTTTTTCTTTGCATTGTTTGTAGGTAAATTTCATCAAACCTACATTATACACTACCTTATTTTGAACAGAATCTAAGAAATACTGTTCCATAGTTGCTTGCTCCTGCAATGGATATGCTGCAGCATATTCCGCAGCCTTCTTCTCAATATTGCGAGTCTTCAAAGAGAATGAAAGCTGGTAAATGGATGCTAAAGCCAATAAGATAGCAAACAATCTAATTACGCCTTTACTTTGCATTTTATATTGAATTAATAATTATTTCCAATCGTGTCATACGGTAAAACGCGCAGACAATCACGCAAAGATATAAAAAAATAGTTTAGAATAAAGTTAATGAACATAACCAAGTTAAAAAAAATGTAACTACTTAGCAGAATAAAAAAAGAGAACCATTTTTAGGCTCTCCCTTCCCTAGTTTCACACTATAAGTTTTTGGGTAATAATTCTCGGTCCCATGATGATAACTTTTCGACCACATTAGCCTTACAGGCG